>JAFGSY010000022.1 GCA_016934315.1 Candidatus Anaeroferrophillus wilburensis
ACTACCCGGCCACCCTTGAGCAACTTTTTTCACCTCCGGCAATGCCGCAATAAGCCTAGACAATGACGATTTTCCCGTGAATGCCATCAGAGAGCCCGACTCCGTCACCCTCTTCATCACCTGCCTGATCGACGGCATCTATCCCGAGGTCGGGACAGCGGTAGTGTCGATTTTTGAACAGCTCGGCATCATGGTAGACTACCCCACCGACCAAACCTGCTGCGGCCAGCCGGCCTTCAACGCCGGCTACCGCCGGGAGGCCAGGGCGGCTGCCAGGCGCTTCATTGAAATTTTCGAACACGCCCCGGTCATTGTCGCCCCGTCGGGATCCTGCGTCCACATGGTCCGCCACCATTATCCGCAGCTTTTCCAGGACGACAGCCGCTGGCTGGCCCGGGCCCGGCAGGTGGCAGCAAAAACCTTTGAGCTGACGGAATACCTGGTGGACATCCTCGGAATCACCGATCTGGGAGCCTCGTATAACGGCCGGATCACCTACCATGACTCCTGCCATCTGCGCCGGGGATTGGGCATCGCCGGCCAGCCGCGGGCTCTGCTGGCGGCGATCAAGGGGGCAACGTTTATCGAAATGACTGAAGCGGAGAGCTGCTGCGGATTCGGCGGCGTCTTTTCAGTGAAATATCCGGAGATATCAACGGCCATGGTGGAGAAGAAAGTGAACCATATCATCGATTCTGGCGCCCATGTGGTTACCGGCTGCGACATCAGCTGCCTGATGAATATCGCCGGCAGACTCAGCCGCTTGGGATCGCCAGTCCGCTGTCTCCACATCGCCCAACTGCTGGCCGGCAGGGAAGAACGGACATGACTGATGAATCCGGCCAATCCTATCGTCAGCGGGCCGCCAGGGCGATCGGCGACCCGCAACTCCAGAAAATGCTGCGGCTTCTTCAGGAGCTGCTCGGCAAGGGTGCCGAACGATCCTTTGCCGGCCTGCCGGGCAGCGAAGACCTCCGCCGGGAGGGCCGCACACTCCGCCAGGAAGCGGTGGAAAACCTCGACACCCTCCTGGAAGCCCTGGCAGCCGGTATCCGCCACCGTGGCGGCCGGGTTTTCTTTGCCGAAGACGCCGCGGCAGCCAACGCTTACTGCGTCTCGCTGGCTCGCAAACACCAGGTTAAAAACGTAGTCAAAGGGAAATCGATGGTTGCCGAGGAGGTCGGCCTCAACCATGCCCTGGCGCAGAACGGCATTGAAGTCACGGAAACCGACCTGGGGGAATTCATTGTCCAACTGGCCGGCGAACATCCCTCCCACATCATTGCGCCGGCAATCCATAAATCACGCCAGGAGGTTGGCAGGATTTTTGCGGAAAAGCTCGGCATAGACTACACTGACGATCCTCCCGCCCTCACCCGGGCGGCCCGTCAGGCTTTGCGGGAAAAACTGCTCCACGCCGACATGGGGATTACCGGCTGCAATCTTGCCTGTGCCGAAACCGGCCAGATCACCCTCCTCTCCAACGAGGGCAACATCAGCATGGCGACCATCCTCCCCCGGATTCATGTGGCGATCATGGGAATGGAACGAGTTACCGCCAGGCTGGCGGATCTCCGGACACTTCTTGGCCTTTTGACCCGAGGCGCCTCGGCCCAGAAAATGTCTGCCTATGTCAGCACCATCGGCGGGCCGGCCGGCAATGGCCAAATCGACGGACCTGATGAATTCCATCTGGTGATTCTTGACAATGGCCGCTCACGAATTCTTGCCGATCAACGGTTCAGGGAAATCCTCTGCTGCCTGCGCTGCGGCGCCTGCCTCAACGCCTGCCCAGTCTACGGCATCATCGGCGGCCATGCCTATGCCTCCCCCTACCCCGGACCCATGGGAGCAGTGGTCTCCCCCCTGCTGTTCGGCATCAATCGACATCAGGATCTCTGCCGCGGGGAGACCCTGTGCGGCGCCTGCAAAGAGGCCTGCCCCATCCACATTGACATTCCCCGCATGCTCTTGGAACTGCGGGCGCAGCTGGCTGTTGGCGACCGACAATGGGATGTCAGGCAGACATCAGCCGGCGAAAAGATTTTCTACCAACTCTGGAGCCTGATGATCGGCAAGCGACCGGTGTATGATCTCTTCCTCAGGTGCGGCTCGTTCATCGGCAGGCTGCTGGCCGGCCGGAAGGAAGTGATCTCCAGATTGCCACAGCCCCTCAGCGGCTGGACCATGAGCCGCGACCTGAAACCTCTGGCCAAGGAAAGCTTTACCACCCGTTGGAAACGCTTGCACAAAGGCAGCAATAGAGACCAGCGGTAAATCTGCAGCACCGGCACACGATGCAGGATTTGGCAATTCATCTGAGAAAAACAGCATGATGGACGACAACAATCAGCAGCAGTTTCTTGCCAACCTTCGTGCGGCCCTCGGCCATCCGGCCGCCGTCCGCCGTCGACAAAAACAGGTCTGTGAACGCCCCGATGATGCCGATCGGCAGGCCTTGGTGAAAGCTATTTCCCGGCGATCCCCGGAACAAACACAGGATCTTCTCGACCGCCTGATGGCAGAAGGCCACCTTCTCAACCTCCAGGTTATCTCCTGTCCAAACTGCACGGCCGCCGGCCAAGCCATCGCCGCCCTGCTCAGTGACGACATATCTGCAGGGGGCAGCAAACGAACCATTGCCTGTTGGCAACATCCCCTGGTAACGGAACTGGATCTTGTCAGCCATTTAGGCATACGCAACATCTCAATCTACTGTGTGGAACAGACCATGCACCCTTTGAGGTCCGCCGAGCGGGAGACCATCCGGCGCCGGGTAGCAGCGTCCTTCGCCGGCATAACCTCGGCTGATTACTGCCTGGCTGACACCGCCAGCCTGGTGCTGCGAGGCCGGCCGGGACAGGACCTGTGTGTTGCCCTGTTGCCCGCCATTCACATAGCCGTCATCAGACGGAAACAGCTGCTGGCTGACATGCAGGAGCTGCACGCGCTGCTGCAGACCAATTCCCCGGACTGCAGGGATGAACTGCCAAACCGCATGACCATGATCTCCGGGCCAAGTAAAACCGGCGATATTGAAGCCACCATGGTCTACGGCGTCCATGGCCCCCGGAATGTTTATCTGCTGGTCATCGACACATAACACCATCCTGCACAACTCCCCCGGCTTACAGCTGAAGCAGGCTGGTTCACTGCGCTACACGGCAACCGATTTCCACCCGACATCGTACGGCCAACTGTGGTATGCCGCCATCACTCTTGAACCTGACGATCAATAGTGGTACACTCGTAACAACCAACGGTAAAACGCCTCGAAACCCAGGACGCACAATGAAACTCGCCGGAGCAAACCCCTGGCATTCTGCAAAGGTTTTGGTAACGGTTCCAACTTTGGGACAAACAAAACCTGAGGGATAAAGCGGACAAGAGAGTACACCCGGCGGCAAAGGTTGCAGCTCAATGAAGAAGAGAGAGTTGTTACGAAGCGAGACTATCAACATTGGAGCAGATCATGGACCCTATTGCCCGTTTACGACAGGATGCCAAAACCATCATCAGGAAGGCGATTGAGGCGGTCAATCCTAAAACGGCAATCTGTTCCCATGTCCAGCGGCAGCATGATCTCCTGCTGTGCAACGGCAACAGCTACGATCTTAGCCACTACCGCCACATCTATCTGGTGGGCGCCGGCAAGGCAGGCGCTTCCATGGCCGCAGCCATGGAGAAACTGCTGGATAACCGGCTGACGGCAGGAGTAGTGGTGGTAAAATACGGTCATCTGGATCGGGTTGTCCGGACAACCATCGTTGAAGCCGGCCATCCGCTGCCTGATCAGGCCGGCGTCGACGGCGCCCGGCAGCTGACTGGCCTGCTGGAAAAGGCCGGCCCGGACGATCTGGTCATCTGCGTCATTTCCGGCGGCGGTTCCGCTCTCCTGCCCCTGCCGGCTGACGGCCTGACCCTGGCGGATAAGCAGGCAGTCACCCAGACGCTGCTCGCCTGCGGCGCCGATATTACTGAGATCAACACCATCAGGAAACACCTCTCCGGCCTCAAAGGCGGCCAACTGGCCCGACTCGCCTCGCCGGCCACAGTCCTTTCCCTGATTCTTTCCGACGTCATCGGCGATCCGCTGGCAAGCATCGCCTCCGGCCCCACCGTCGGCGACCCATCCACTTTTGGCCAGTGTCTCACGATCATCAGCAATTATGGCATCGAAGGGAAGCTGCCGCCAGCAGTGATCAAGCACCTGCAATCAGGGGCCGCCGGGGCCATTGCGGAAACTCCGAAGCCAGGCGATCCGCTTTTCAGCCGGGTTGCCAATCTGATTGTGGCAAACAACCGCCAGGCGGTGACGGCGGCTGCCGCGGCCGCCCGCATCCTTGGGTATCATCCCCTGGTGCTTTCCACCTTCATCGAGGGGGAAACCCGGGAGATCGCCCGCATGCACGGCGCCATCGCCAAAGAGGTGGCGGCCAGCGGCAATCCCGTCACCGCCCCGGCCTGCATCATCAGCGGCGGCGAGACAACGGTGACCATCGCCGGCAGCGGCCTGGGCGGCCGCAACCAGGAATTCGTGCTGGCAGCAGCACTGGAGATTGAAAACCAGGCCCATACGGTTATTGTCAGCGTCGGCACCGACGGCACCGACGGCCCCACCGACGCCGCCGGAGCAGTGGCTGACGGCCTGACCGTGGCCCGCGCCAAAGGTCTGCAGCTTACCCCCAAAGACTATCTCACCAACAACGATGCCTACCATTTTTTTGACCGTCTCGGTGACCTGGTAAAAACCGGCCCCACCAACACCAACGTTATGGACCTCCGCCTGATGCTCATCGCCAACAAAAAAGGTGACACCCGTTAGGCGTCACCTTTTTTGTTGCATTGCTTCCCCCGGAAAACTTTTTAATCACCCCCCGGGGGGGCCGATGAGGCACAATGCCTTTTCACTTCAGGAAATCTGTTCGAATTTACTTCCCGGCACACCGCAGACGCTGCACTTGTCGGGGCAGGCACCGATCACCGTGTTGCCGCAGACGCTGCAGACATGGATCTCAGAAGACGGCAGGTCATTACCCGCCTCAATGGCCGCCGCTGCCTGCTCATAGAGGCCATGGTGAATCTCTTCAACCTCATTAGCCCACTCAAACATCTTCAGGGCGGTTTTTTCTCCTTCCTCTTTAGCAGTAGCGATGAACTCGGGATACATCACCTTGAATTCATGGCTTTCACCCACAACTGACTCCTGCAGGTTAGCCTTGGTATCCTTGATGCCACCCATGGCCCGCAGATGGCCGTGGGCATGAACGGTTTCCGCCTCTGCGGCCGCTCGGAACAACTTGGCTATCTGGCCAAAGCCTTCCTGGTCGGCCTTTTTGGCAAAGGCAAGGTATTTGCGGTTAGCCTGACTTTCACCGGCAAAAGCAGCCGCCAGATTATCCATTGTCTTACCCATGATTTCCTCCTTGTCACAACATCATTATTTATGTGATTCAATAGTTGACGAGTAATTATCAAAAATAATTATTTTAGTCAAGTTTAAAATACGGAGGCATCAAGGCTTTTCATCCATAAACCTATCCCTGGCCAGCAACGCCGCCCCATACGCCCCGACAATCTGGGGCACCTCCGGCACCAGCAGTGCCACCCCCAAAGCAATTTCAAGCGCCTTGATCATTCCAGCATTGAGGGCCACTCCACCGGTAAATGCCGGACGGCCTTTAAGACCTAGCTGTTTTGCCATACTGGCCACCCGCCGGGCCATGGCCAGATGTACCCCCCAGGCGATCTCAGCCACCGGCTCGCCGGCGGCAATCAGGGAGATCACCTCGGACTCGGCAAACACGGTGCACATGCTGCTGATCTCTGTGCCCTTTCGAGCCTGCAAAGAAACCGGCCCCAAATCGGACAGCGACAACTGCAGGGTCTGGGCCATGACGTTGAGAAACTTGCCGGTGCCAGCGGCGCACTTGTCGTTCATGGCAAAGTCAAGGACCATACCGGTACCGTCAACATGGATCACCTTGCTGTCTTGGCCGCCGATATCAATGAGCATGTCAACCGCTGGAAAACAGGCCGCCGCTCCCCGGGCATGACAGCTGATCTCAGTCACCTGATGATCGGCAAAGGGAATATTGCGCCGGCCGTAGCCGGTGCCGACGACGGCGGCAATCCGGCCTTCATCGAGCCCCGTTGCCGTCAGCAGCCGGTCAAGAATCTCTCGGGCGGTCTGCAGATGGTTGGGCCTGGTAGCCATCTCCTGCCAGCCGCGGATCACCCCGGCGGCATCAACCAGCACGGCTTCGCAGGAAAGGGAACCGATATCAATACCACAAAAAAATTCATCCATTAGAGATCACTCTTCATAACACTTGATGGCTTCGCTACCGCCCCAAGGCCGGCAGCATCAGTCCAGCACCAGTTGGATGCGGGCCACATCCTCTTCATATTCAACCACCCGGAAACCAAATTTCTTGATAAATTTCATCATCTGCAGATTGTTCATCAACACCAGGCCGTAAATCCTTTTAATCTGCCGATCCCGGGCAATAACCAGCAGTTTATCCATCAACAGGGAGCCTACACCGCTGTTCTGCCAGTCATCGGCGACCACAATGGCAAATTCATACTCGTCATTGTGGGGGTAGTAGACCAGCCGATTGGTACCGATGCTCAGTTCGCGCTCCCCCTGCCTTATTTTAGCGACAATGGCAATTTCACGGTCGTAGTCAATCTGGGTAAAACGGACCATCTGCGCATCACCAATATGCTTTTCATGGCTGAAGAACCGGTTGTATCGCGTCTGATGGGAAAATGAATCGATCATGGCATAGTGGGCCTCGGCATCTTCCGGCTTGATGGGCCGGATGAGAACCTCGGTACCGTCTCTCAGGCTTTCCGTAAACTCGTACTGGTTGGGATAGGGGGTGGTGGCCAGATGGTTGGGCGAGATAACACCCCGGTCCTTAAGAACAATTTTGGCGTCAACAATGCGGAACTGATTATTACTGATGACCAGAGGATCAACATGCAGCTCATAAATCTCGGGAAAATCAACCACCAGCTGGGAAAGCCGGACCAGTATCTCCTCCAGAACTTCCATCGTAAAAGGCCGTAGCTGCCGGCAGCGTGGCAGTGCGGTCTTTTCAATCAGCTTGCGGGCCAGAAAGCGGTTCAGCGGCGGCAGAATAACCGCCTCATCCCGCACCACTCTGGACATCAGGCCGCCCATCCCAAGAAACAGATAGGGACCGAATTCACGGTCCGTTCCGGCCCCCATAGTAAGCTCGTAGTGGACCGGTTCGACCAGTGGCTGAACGGTAAAGCCATCGGCACCGGGTTCACCGAAAACCGCAAGCATCTTCATCCACGCCCTCTTCAGCGTTCCCCGGTTATGGATGTTGAGTATAACGCCACCGGAATCACTTTTGTGATAATAAACCGGGTCATTATTTTTCAGCACCACCGGATAACCAAAATGATCGCCGGCCGCCAGAGCCGCCGGCAGGGTTTTAACGATATCGGTGGGATTGACCGGCAATTCGTAGAGCTGGAGGATTTGCTTGCTTTCCGTCTCGCTGAGCAGTTGCCGCGCTTCCCCGAGCCGTGCGGCAATCAGCTCCCGGACCTCGTCATGATGGTAGGTCAACTCCCGGTTGAAACGGGGCGGCACCACCACCACCTTGTTCAGTTTGGCATAGTAGCGCATCCCGTAATAGTAGGAATTGGTTGCCTCTTCAACGCTGAAATGGATGCTGGTGCCGCGATTCTCCAGTTCCGCCACCCGCCGGGCATAGACCTCCCGGTTACCTAACAGGATGTAGAGCATCTTAACCCGGCATTCCTCAGCCAGGCAGCGAACGGCAGCAATAATCTTTTCCGGCTGCAGAAAACCGCTGAGCACCATGATCACCATCAGGGTGTCAAACTCCCGCGATTCAAGGCACAGTCGGATGACCTTGATAAAGCGCTGGTTGTCGGCATCGCTGGCGATGCAGACGGGATTCAAGGTACCCGAATAGGGGGCGATATATTCCCGCATACGGTCACCCAGGGCGGCGGACAGGGAATGTATCTGCACCTGCCGGCTGGCCAAGTTGTCCACCGCCATCACCCCGACACCACCGGAATTGGTAATAATGCCCAGTTGTTCACCGGCAAGCACCGCCTGCGGCACCAGGGCAACCCCGGCCGCCAGCAAGTCGGAAATACTCTCCACCCTGATGATGCCGGCCCGCCGCAGGGCCGTGTCATAGACCCGGTCCTCGCCGGCGAAACGCCCGGTATGCTTCTTGATGATTGCCTGGCTCAGGGCGGTTTTCCCGCCTTTAACGGCAACAATCGGTTTCACCCGGGCCACCGAACGGCAGGCGCTGAGAAATTTCTTAACGTTCTTCAGATTTTCGATGTAGAGCAGAATGCAGCGGACATTGTATTCCCATCCCAGGTAGTCAATCATATCCCCAAAATCAACGTCCACCAGTGATCCCAGACTGACCACATGGCTGAAACCGACCTTTTTTTCCCTGGCCATATCGAGGATGGAGGAAATGACCGCGCCACTCTGGGAAATGAGGGCAATCTTGCCGTCGTCAGGGGCAGTTTCAAAAAACGAAGTATTGAACTGCCGGCCGGGAACGATCAAACCGAAGGAATTGAAGCCGAGAAGACGAATATTCTGGCGCTGGGCAGCGTTGGTAATCAGCTGTTCATACTGTTCATCCTCAACCGCCAAGCCGCCCCGGGCAATGACGATGTTCTTTACCCTGGCATGCCGGCAATCATCGAGCAGTGCGGGAATCTCGGACAGCGGCAGGGAGGCGATCAGCAGATCGATGGCATCCGGCACCGCCGCAATGGCCGGGTAGCACTGCCCGCCGGCCGTGAACGGGCAGTCAGGATTATCACAGCCACTCATGTTGATGAGCAGGGTCCGGCCCACCCGGGAATCACGCAGGTTCCGGTAAACAACCTGTTCCTTGCACGAGCGGCAGTCGAAGTGACCGATCAAACCGATGGTCCGGGGGGCAAACAAATGGTCAAGATTATAGATTCCCATCCGCGCCCCCTCTCTTCAGCTGACCGGCCAACCGGTTTTCCTCTCCATCCTGTATGAACATCGTTGCCATACAGTTACCTGACTGTCGGAATATCAGACCAGCGACTGGTATAGGCCGGCGACCGGTGGTCGGCCGTCAGCCGCCATGGTGAATCCAGACCTTCGGCGGCAAAGGTGACCGTGCCGCTGCCCAGTCGGGCATTGATGCCATCCACAGCCTGCATCAGCAACCCCTCCCGCTGCCGGTCATACCGGTCAACCATCGACGGCTGCACCTGGCCGGCAGGAACCAGGCCGGCCAGGATAACGCCGGCTTTTTTATAACGGCAGCCGGGGCGGAAAATCGCCTCAATGCCGGTCATGGCATACCCTAACAGCTCACGGGTTGAGCTGCTGGCCACCGGCAGTTCCACCACCCGGGAATCATCATACCGGTTTTCCGGCACAAAGCGACTGGTCTGCAGAAACACCATCAGCACCGAAGCGGCCAGCTCCCGGGATCTGATTTTTTCCACCGCCCGGGCAAGATAGGCAGCCACCGCTTCCTGCATGGCGGCCAGGGTTTCCACCGGCTCCCGGAACGACCGGGAGCAGCGGACGCTTTTCGGCGACAACGGGCACTGTTCCACCCCCAGGCAGGCAATGCCCCGCAGTTCCAGCACCAGCCGCTGGCCGATCACCCCGAGCTTCTGCCGCAGCCACTGGTCATCACAGTCATGCAGCTGGAGAGCGGTTTCAATCCCCCAGCTGCGCAGTTTGACCGCCGTCCGCCGGCCAACCCCCCAGACATCGGCCACCCCGGTCATAGCCAACGCCTGCGGCCGGTGCATCGATGCGGTAAGGTCAACCACGCCGCCGGCTTTTACCGACTTTTTTGCCAGTCGGCTGGCAATTTTGGCCAGGGTTTTGGTCTCGGCAACCCCCACCGAAACAGGAATGCCAAGCCCCCGGCGAACCGCGGCGATCAAGCCTTCCGCCTGTTGCCGGCGGCGCTCGGGAGAAAGGCCGGTAAAGCTTAAAAAGGCTTCATCAATGGAATAAATTTCCAGCTCCGGGGTAAAACCGGCCAGGATGGCCATCACTCGACGGGACATATCGCCATATAGGGTATAATTGGAGGAAAAAACGGCAACCTGATGCCGCTCAAGGAGGGACCGAGCCTGGAAACAAGGCTGGCCCATTGTTATGCCCAGCTGTTTGGCCTCATTGGAGCGGGCAATGATACAGCCGTCGTTGTTGGAAAGGACCACCACCGGACGGTTTTTCAGGGCCGGGTTGAACACCCGCTCGCAGGAAACGTAGAAGTTGTTGCAATCAACGAGAGCAAAAACCCTGGGCATGAGAGATACACCTACATGTATTCTTCCCGCGGTTACCAAGCTGCCAGGACAAGGTTTCCGCTTATTCTCCCCGGCAGTCCATGGCTGGCTCCGAGCTGTCCGCCGCCAATCACCATCCGGGTGATTCGTCCGGTGCCCAAAACCACTTGCAACCCTGGCCTGACAGTTTCAGACAGTTGCCATCGTTTTCAGGGTGGATTAGAGCGAATGGATGACGTAGGTAACCACGCCCCACAGTTCAAAGTCCATCTCTTCCCGCACTTCGATGGGTTCATACGCCGGGTTTTCCGGCAGCAGAAAGAGCCGTTCCCCCATGGTCCGGGCCCGTTTCACCAGCAGTTCTCCATTGATGACGGCAATCACCACCCGACCGTCAGCAGCTTCCAGGGAACGGTCAACCAGCAAGAGGTCGCCATCATGGATACCCGCCTCAATCATCGAATCACCGGCCACCCGGACAAAAAAGGTCGCCGCCGGATGCTTGATCAGGTACTGATTGAGATCAAGAGCCCCCTCAAGGTAGTCATCGGCCGGCGAAGGAAAGCCGGCGGACACCGAGGCCACCGCCAGCGGCAGACGGCAGACCGGCGCCTGTAGGTCTGTGGCAAACAGCTCAACCACCCGCACAGGTGCCACATGATTATGGCCAGGAATACTCCGGGTTTGCATGCTCATGATTCGCAACCAATGAAAAAATGATTTCCCCTCTTGAACGACTTGAACGACGTTAACGACAGAAAGCTATCAGCCTCCGGTTTGCCGCTCATTCTCGCCGCCCATCCGTGGGCGGCTCCGAGGCGCCCACCGCGAATCACCATCCGGGTGATTCGTCCGGCGGCCAAAACCGCTTGCAACCCGGAAACCGACAGCTTTCTGGACATCCTGCTCACCATGGCCGAAAAACCCCGGGGACCTTACGTCTGCGTAATTCGGTGGCCGAATGGCATAATCCGCACCGCGTTATGATAGCAGATCTGCGCCAGCGCCGGCCGGCTCAGGCCAAGCTGCTCCATCTTTTCGACGTTGCGGCGCAGACCGGGCACCCCGGGAAAGTCGGAGCCGAAGAGAAACTTGTCCGCCAGCCGCTCCATCTTTGGATAGTAGGTCAGCAGGTTCTGGGGCGGCAGGCCGGAGATATCAATATGGACGTTTGCATGGCGGATGAGCATAAACTCCGCCAACTGGTACCAGAACCCCCGGCCGCCGTGGCAGAGAATCATGGTCAGATCGGAAAAATCGGCCGCCACCTCATCATAAAGATAGGGATCGGCATGCTTCAGCTTGGTCTTGGGAAACACCGAGGTCCCGGCATGGAACATCACCGGCAGACTTCTTGCCACGCACAGCTCATAGAGGGGATAGAGCCGCCGATCATTGACCGGAAAGAGGCCGTGAACCCCATGGATTTTCAGGCCCTGTACCCCCAAGGCCAGCTGCCGTTCAAACTCAGCCACCACATCGTCATGGACCAGCGGATTGACCGCCCCAAAAGGCAGATACTGGGGAAACCGGCTGCTAATCGCAAAGGTGCCCTCCACCGGCAGCACACCGGCAGTCTCGGGGGAATACTCAGGAAGCAGGACGCCGCCGACAATACCCTCGGCCGCCAGCACCCGGTGATACTGCTCCGGCACCAGCACCCCGTCGTCATTGTAGATCTGCTGCCGGTAGGGCCCGGTATTCATCCACAGATGCACCGCTGCCGGACTCCACTCAAACACATGTCCCACATGAAGGTGAATATCGATAATATCCATACCCCAAACCTACCCCATTGCCCCTGGGAGCGCAACTTTTTTCTCCATCGCCAGCTTCCGACAATACTCTTTTGAGTTATTTGGTTATTGCGTGTTAATCCCTCAACTGAGGCCTGACATATCAACAGTTCCCTAGAAATCATGAACTTTCGAATATCACGGATTCTCAGATCGACAGAGCAATGATGTTTTTAAGGCATCGGCTAAGAAAACCTCTGGACTAAAAAACACCATATGAAGTATCCTTTGACATCAAACATAGTTAACCGCTGCATTTACCTATTGAAAGCCACTATCTATCAAGGAGAAACCGATGTCAAAAGCTGGTGCCCTTCATGGCATAACCGTCATTGATCTGTCTCGTCTTCTACCCGGCCCTTATTGCTCGATGGTTCTGGCTGATCATGGAGCCCGGGTTATTGCCATCGAAGATAAGCGTTTTTTAGCGGACGACCTTTTTTTCAACCTCATCAACAGAAATAAAGAGCATATGGCGTTGAATCTGAAGACTGACGAGGGCAAAGAGATATTCTTTCGTTTGGTCAAAAGCGCCGACGTCGTCATGGAAGGTTTCCGCCCAGGGGTCGTTGACCGGCTGGGGGTCGGCTACCAGGAGGTTCGCGACATCAACCCGGGCATCATCTACTGTTCCATCACCGGTTATGGTCAAGACGGTCCATTTCGCGACCGGGTCGGCCACGATGCAAACTATTTAAGTTATGCCGGCGTTCTGGATCTCATCGGTGAGTCTGGTCATCCCCCATCTATTCCCGGTGTGCCCATTGCCGACATTGCCGGCGGCGGCATGAACGCGGCCATAGGAATTCTTCTGGCCCTGTTCGCACGGGAAAAAACCGGCAAAGGACAATACATCGACATTTCCATGACCGACGGCATGGCAGGTTTTCTTCCCACTTCATTGTTTTTCCAGCAGCGCACCGGCCAGGAACCCAGGCGTGCCGATGAGCTGCTGTCCCACCGCTACGCCTGCTACAACACCTATGAAACGGCCGACGGCAGATACCTGAGCATTGGCGCGGTTGAAAACCGCTTCTGGGCGCAGCTCTGCGATCTTCTCGACGTGCCGGAATATGCTCTGCTGCAATATGACGACTCGCGGCGCAAGGAAATAATTGCGGCAATGCGCACAACATTTAAACAAAAAACCCTGGATGAATGGGATGCGGTTCTGGCCGATCATGATATCTGCTGGGGGCGTGTCCAGTCATTGTCAGAAGTGATGGCAGACCCCCTGTTTCGCCAGCGGGAAATGGTTGTTGACGTTAAAGGGAAGGATGGAAGCATGTCAAAGACGTTGGGAGTTCCGGTGAAACTGAGTGAAACGCCCGGCTCAGTCCGCACCCCGCCGGTTGACTTTGGTGAAAGCACCACGGCCATCCTTGAAGAATTCGGCTATACTCAGGAAGAGATAAAGACTTTGGCAGAAAAAAAGGTACTATGACCGCAATGTAAAGTCACTCGTTATCGGTTTTAGGCAAATGTCCCTCTGTCATCATGGACTCAACGTTGTCAACCCATTGCGCGATTAAATGCATCAGCCGCCTGACTTCTGCCTGACGACGCAAGGAGAATTATAATGAATAGTGTTGATACGAGCGTAATAGACCAAGACATAATGGATCTTTTTACAGATTTAATCAAAATGCGGAGGCACATCCATGCCCATCCTGAAGTCGGGCCAGTGCAACCAGAAACTGTTGCCTACGTCAAAGAACAATTTGACGGTATGGAACATGTCAATATTATTGAAGGTGAACCAACCGCGGGCGTGGTTGTTGATATCTCGGGCAACAGTTCCGGCCCCACAATAGCATTTCGAGCTGACATGGATGCACTTGACATCTCAGAAACTACAACCGAAACTCATTTTCCAAATCAAATGAATTTCCGTTCCAAGTATGACAACAAGATGCATGCCTGTGGTCATGATTTGCATACGGCGATCTTAATAGGATTCGGAAAAATCATCCACCAGCACAGGGACCGTCTTAAAGGAAAAATCAGGTTATTGTTTCAACCCGGCGAAGAAGGATATGCCGGCGGCAAGCAGATGGTAAAGGCGGGGTATCTGGATGATGTTCTTACGGTGTTTGCTCTCCACTGTTGGCCGGATCTTGCCGTTGGCCAAGTAGGTTTTCGAGATGGACCTTTTTTTGCGTCTATAGACTACTTTACCGTTACAATCAGCGGGATAGGCGGACACGGTGCCGCACCTGAAAAAGCAAGCGATCAACTGCTGGCAATGAGTCGAATAATAAATGATTTACAAACAATAGTTTCAAGGAGAATAAGTGGGTTAGATCATGCAGTCTTATCTGTCTGCTATGCCAATGCCGGGTCATATGACGCCCCTGCGGTTATTCCGGCCACTGCACAATTTAGAGGGAGCATCAGGGCTTTCAGCAGCGCAATTCAAGATACGGTTGAAGCCGAATTCAAGAACATTTGTCGGCATAGTGCGTCTTCGGTACACCCTGACTGCAACGTTGCTATCGAATATAAGCGGGTCTATCCACAAACAGTAAATGATAGTCGCTTAACGCGAAAAGTTGCGGAAGTTTTCTCAAGATTTATCAAAAAAGATAATTTGTTCACCGATTACAAACCAACCATGGGAGGCGAAGATTTCTCATTCATGACGGAGAAAGTGCCCGGGGTTCTTTTCTTGGTGGGCGGGAGTTTACCCGAAAATCTTTCTGATAAAACAGTTTTTTTGCACAATCCATCATTCGACGTTGATGAACGTTTAATACTTTTTGGAGTGCAAGCATTTAAAAGTTTGGCGTTTGAACTCCTTTCATAGATTAATAATGTTACCAAACGCCCGCTACCGTTCTCCCGTTAGCCATTTATGCATTATGCTGGAAATTTTATCAGGCTTTTCCAAAGTGCTCATATGACCACAGTTGCTGACTGTAAACAATTCAGCTTCACTCATGTTCGCAACCATCTCTTCTGAACATTCGAGCGGTGTAATTTGATCCTGTTCACCACAAACAACCACTGTAGGACAGGAGATTTTCGAAAGATGTGGCACTTGATTGATCCTGGATATGATTGCACGCTGCTGGCGAATAAAAACTTCCGGCCCCATCCCATAAGCCATGGAAACCACCTGATGTCGCAGTTGAGAATCATTGAGCCTGGCTGGATGAATTAACAATGGGTAGATGGTTTCGATCACTTCATTAAACCTATTTCCCTGGCATCGGGCTATCAGAGCTTCTCGACGAGCCGTTTGCACAGCAGTATCAGCTCGCGCCGTTGTATCAATGAGTGCCAAGCGATCTACCTTCTCACCAAACTTACGGCAGATCTCCAATGCAATATATCCCCCCATGGACAACCCTGCCAACGCAAAACTTGGCGGGGCCTCTGAAACAATTGCCTCTGCAATCTTGCCAATAGTATCATAGTGCATATGTTTATCAGTTATCGTACAAGAGGCAACATGGCTAAGAGAGAGGACTTGGTGCTTCCATAGTGAAGCGTCACACAGCAACCCAGGAATGAGTATAAGGGGAATTTTTTTCATGAGGCCTTACAACGGTACACAGTGACTATGATGGGGAAATGTCTACTCAAAAAAGCTTAAAAGTACTTCATTGAAGACGTTTGCCTTTTCCACATTAACCAAGTGAGCTGCTTCGGCAATAACCATCAACTCAGAGGGAGTTATCTGTTGGTGGATAAATTCCGCAGATGAAACAGGAGTACTTGGATCACACGCGCCCACCACCACCAATGTTTTAGTTGAGACAGCGCGGATGGAATCACGCTGATCCATGTCTCTAATTGCAGCACAGCAAGCACAAAATCCATTCGCCGGAGTGTTGAGAATCAGTTGTCGTATTCGATCCACTTCCAAAGGGAGAAGAGCTTGACCAGCTTTGGTAAACCATCGGTCGATAGTGGCGTCAACGACCGCTTTCATACCATCCTTTTGAACCGTTTCGATACGCTTGTCCCAGATTTCTCGTGGAGACATGAAGGCTGAAGTTGAACTAAGCACCAAAGAATGTAATCGGTCACCATACTGTGTGGCCAACATCTGACCGACCATTCCACCTTTGGAAAGGCCGCAAAAGCGGACCTTCTCCAGACCAAACGCATCCATCAATCCCACAGCGTCTTCGGCCAATAATTCAATTGAATATGGCCCTTCTGAAACTGATGACTGTCCATGACCACGGCTATCATATCGTAACACTCGATACCCTGCCTCAACCAGCGCCGGAATCTGCATGTCCCACATACTAAGCGCAGCGGCCAGCGAGTTCGAAAACATCACCACTGGCCCCTCATCCGGTCCATCGAAGCGATAGTTGATAATCGTTCCATTTACCTCGGCTAAAGGCATGCGCCCTCCTACAACATTTCAATGGCACAGGCCATTGATACACCGCCACCGCCACAGAGCGTGGCCATGCCCAAGGATTTCCCCCGGTTTTTCATCGCGTAGATGAGCGACACTATAATCCTTGCACCAGTTGCCCCAATGGGATGACCCAGTCCAATCCCTGATCCATTCACATTGGTTATCTCACGGTTAAGCCCCAGCTCACGTTCACAACCTATATACTGGGCCGCAAAAGCTTCATTAATCTCAATCAGTTCAAAATCAGCGACTTTGAGTTTACTGGAGAAAAGCATACTTTGAACTGCCGGCACTGGTGACAGCCCCATAATGGAAGGATGGCATCCTCCGCTTCCCACAGCCCGAATAACAGCTATCGGTCTGAGCCCCAAATCACGTGCTCGCGACGCAGACATGATGAGCAAACCGGCCGCCCCATCATTCAGACCACTTGAATTTCCGGCTGTTACCTTCCCGCTGCCCGGCACAAAAGCGGGCGGCAGACTTTGAAGATCGGCCATAGTCATGGCAGGTCTGAAGTGTTCATCTTGCTCAAATACTACCGCCTGTTTTTTCCGTTGAGGAACTTCCACCGGGACAATTTCTTCCTTAAAACGTCCTTTT
Organism: Candidatus Anaeroferrophillus wilburensis; assembly: GCA_016934315.1. Taxonomy (NCBI): domain Bacteria; class Deltaproteobacteria; order Candidatus Anaeroferrophillales; family Candidatus Anaeroferrophillacea; genus Candidatus Anaeroferrophillus; species Candidatus Anaeroferrophillus wilburensis. The sequence continues at coordinate 17,119 of JAFGSY010000022.1, forward strand.
TTGGTGGCATCTTCAACGTTATTATGACTTCTCAAAGCCACCTCATCCATTTCTTCACGAGAAATACCCAGATACTGAGCCACAAATTCTGCTGTCAACCCCATAATATAAGGTTTCCCTTTAAATATCGATAGAGGGGACTGACTGCTGTCCACCGGTCCATCTTCAGGATGCGGAATCACGTGAGACCCACAGTAGAGAGAACGGATCAAAGCATCGACCATCACTTGATCCTGAAGACGGCAGCCCCAGCGAGCACCGGTAATATGATACGCTACCCCTGACATGTGTTCAACACCACCCGCCAGAATCACATTCGCCATACCAGCTTTGATCATGGCCATACTGGATATGACCGCTTCCATTCCTGATATACAGACCCGATTAATGGTAACCGCGGGAACAGGATCGGGAATCCCAGCCAAGAGTGCCGCAACCCGAGCCACATTAAGGGTTTCAGCCGGTTCAATGCAGCAGCCGTATCGAACATCATCAATAATGCCCGGATCAATGCCTGCCCGTTCCACCGCTTCTTTCATGGTGACACTGGCCAAAGCGGCTGCATTCAGATTTTTCAGAGTACCGCCGAAGGAACCGATGGCTGTCCGGCAGGCTGAAACAATAACAACATCTTCCATGGAAAACTCTCCTTAAGCTGGTCACCAGTCCCCCTAAACGGGGGAAATACCCATCAATAGCGCCATAAACGATCCAAGCAAGCTTTAGGTCGCCTTGTAGCTGACCACCGATCTACCGACCAAAGCCGATAGATCGGATCCAGCGGAATAGTTGAACAGGAACCCTATGATTCGGCAGGACATTGTAGACTAAAGGGACGAAAACCTCTTTGAAAAAATAGTGGACACATATACTGATCGGCGGTCCGCCTTAAACGGACCGCCGATCAGTCGGTTATATCCGGCCGGTCATTTTCATAAGGTTTTTAAGTATATCACCAGCCTTGGCACAATACTTCGGATCCTTCTTGGAGTACTCATCCAAAACTTCAATGGCAAACTTGCGGAGCTGGGCTACCGTATCACCGTCTAAGGTGGAAATCTCACCCATTTTTTCGTCATTCCAGACTTTGATATCCAAAATATCGTTGTAGCCGGACCATGTAAGAAAATCAACGCCCGCGGATCTGGCACATTCCTCAACAACAGCTTGCAGATGGGGTGGCAAGGCAGCCCATTTCTTTTGGTTCATAATAATTTCGCCATTATTGATTTCAGCCAAATTAGGTTTGATAATATATTTACATACTTCCTGCAGCTTCATGTCCCAACCAGTGGAAATAGTTCCCCAATGCGCCCCTTCACAAACACCGGTCTGGAGAGCCTGATACAACTCGGCGCCAGGGAAAAATACCGGTGTCGCTCCGGCTTTCTGGAAAACCTGGGCGGCAATACCGGTACTTCTCACTTTATATCCTTTGAAATCGGCAAGTGTCTTGAGTGGTTTCTTGGAATAAAGTCCAACACCAGCCATGGGCAACGGAGCTACAAGGCGGACACCATGGTCAACATAGGCCTGTCTGAAAACTTCGATGGCCCCCATATCATAAAAATAGGCATACATCTCGTCAACGGTTTGCCAAGTAAACAGCTGGCCGTTGACATATGCAGCGACCGGAACTTTTCCCATCCAGTACGTGGGCCAAATAAGAGAAATTTCAAATAAACCACGCCCCAGAGCTTCGAAAACATCCTTCGTAGGCACGATAGAGCCCGGCGGCAGCGGCGTAATATCAAGCTCACCGTCGCTGGCAGCCCTGACCCGATCACAGAATCTAACGTAGACATCCTTGTAGTACCCCACCCCAGTCGGCCAGTGGGTTTGCATGCGCCACTTTATTGTCGCCTTCTTTGTTGCGGCACGGGCCACTTTAGGAATAACGCCTGCCGCCCCTACTGCCGCCGCAGTTGCACCTGCCTTAAGTACATTTCGCCTAGAAATCTTCTCTTTCATACACTCCTCCTCCGCAGTTGTTAAGGTTTCCTCCCTTCGGTTGAGCCAACCGAATCCGTTTGGCAAAACATCTTGGGAACAGCAAACCATCCCTTTTCTGATGGAAAATAATGAGAAAAGTACAGCAGTAACGTTGCCCTGCAACCATTGATCTGCAGTTAATTATTTCTGAGCTCGCGCCGCAGTATTTTGCCGGTATTGGTTTTCGGCAGCTCGTCGAGAATTTCAATAATGCGCGGATACTTATAGGCTGCCAACCTTTCCTTGCAAAAACTGATCAGTTCTGCAGAAGTGATTTTCCCCGAATAATCTTCACTCAAAGAAACAAAAGCTTTGACGGTCTCGCCACGATAGCTGTCAGGAATCCCCACAACCGCAGCCTCCCTGACCCCGGGATGGAGATAAAGAACATCCTCCACGTCCCTTGGCCAGACTTTGAATCCGGAAACATTTATCAGATCTTTTTTCCGGTCAACGATGTAGCACCATCCCTGCTCATCAATCTTTGCGATATCGCCGGTAAATAAGCGTCCCCCTCGAATCGCTCTTGAAGTTTCAGCCTGATTTTCCCAATATCCCTTGATAATATTTGGTCCCCGCAAAACCAGTTCACCTTCCTGCCCCGGCGCCATGATGATATCCTGATTCTCTACATCAACGATCCATGCCTCAATGCCAGGAATAATAAGGCCCACGGAGAGTGCTCCGGAATTCTCGTCGACAGGTCCGTTGTGACCAAGAGGAGCTATGGTAGCCGGCGAAGAGCTTTCTGTCAGTCCATACACGTTATAGATGGACAGCCCCATGACTTCCTGAAATTTTTCTACGGTACCTGGGGAAACTGGTGCCCCGCCACTATAGGCTTTTTTAAAGCGAGAAATATCAAATGATTTGATCGCGGGATGGTTGAGAAGAGCAATATATACCGTTATGGAGGCGACCGTAAATGTCACCCGATGCTTCTCGATAAGCCGTAAAACATCATGAGCATCAAAACGGTTGAAAAGGACTACGGGAATACCCAAGTGAAAAGCGATTGCCTGATGAGCCACAATGCCAGTGATATGGAACAACGGTGCAATACCGAGCACGACGTCCGAACGGTCCAGACGTGCAGTTGCTTCGTAAACCTAACAATTATAATCAATATTTGCATGGGAAACCATAGCTCCCTTGGGGGGGCCGGTAGTCCCCGACGTATAAACGAGATAGGCCAAATCGTCAGGGTTAATGCTAATCTCGTCAAACGTCTGATCAGTGAATGCTCCAATCAGTGCCAGAAGATCAAAGGTTTCGGCCGGTGTTTCTTTAGACGTATTTTTAAGCTGTTCCGGCACCTGGTCACCGGCAACCAGAAAATCGAGCGGCGAGGTAGTAATCACGGTTCGCCCGCCGGCAGCTGCACGAATGGTTTTTTCGAACAGCATGTCCTCACAGATAATCAATTGCGCGCCACTATCCGTCAGCAGATGCTTCAGATCCTTCGATGTACACATGGGATTGACCGGCACCACAATCCCTCCCCGCATCCAGACCGCCAGCGAGGCAATGATAGTCTGTGGAATATTTTGTAGGACAAACAGAACTCGATCACCCTTGCATATGCCCTTGTCCGCAAGGGCAGCAGCCAAGGAAAGTGCCATTTTCTCCACTTGAGCAAAGCTATACTCCGCGTCAAAATAATAGATGCAGGAACTTTCCGGATACATTGAAGCGGAACGTCTAAATTTATCAAGAACACTTTCACTTTTTTCCGGGAAAATCGGGGCAAACCATTCTGGGTAAATATCGACCCAAGGTTTATCGTCATAATAACGAGGCATGAAATTACTCCATTCTAGCTATCAGCAAATCGTCCATCCACCATCAATTGCAATGCTTTGACCAGTAATAAAATCCGATGCCTTGCTGGCCAAAAAAATAACGATTCCCTCGATTTCTTCCAGTTGCCCCCAGCGTCCCATGGGAGTCCGCGCCTGAATGAAATCAAATCTCTCTTTGTCATCCCTGATCTGTTTGACCATTTCCGTTTCAAAATATGTCGGGGCAATGGCATTAACCCGCACCCCCAGTTTGGCCCATTCCAAAGCCATAATCTTCGTCATTTGCTCGACGCCTCCCTTGGCTGATGCATAGGCAAGCTGGTTGGGGATGCCAATCCTACCCAAAATCGAACTTATATTGATAACCTTGCCGTACCCGCGTTCAATCATCTGTGGAACCACGGCCTGAGCTACCAGATAATACCCTTTTAGATTGATATTGATAATTCGATCCCACTCTTCTTCAGGATAATCGATGATTGAAGTTCTAAAATTAGTTCCAGCATTGTTGACCAGGATGTCAATCTTGCCGAAATGATCCATGATGGCGCCAACAGCTTTGTTGACCGCATCCTTTTGCGTGACTTCGAGAACAAATCCAGCAGCATGGCTACCCATTGCCCGCAAGCGGCCAACCACACGATCAATATCAGCCGCGTTTCGGCCGCAGACAGCCACATCTGCCCCAGCTTTGGCCAGCGCTACAGCACCTGCTTCACCAAGGCCTTTGGAACTGCCGGTAACCATAGCTACCTGGCCCTTAAGATCAAATATCTCTATGGTCATTGGTTTCTCCCTCTCAAAACAGCATGTTAAAGGAATATATCACGCCGATCAGGATATGGGTCCTATCGGTGGAAAAGAGTCGAAAGTCACCCACAGGAAACAGCTTCACTTCCGAAGTGTCGTATGCTACGCTTCCTCATCTAAAAAATGAGGCTTCCTGCCCTGGGCTGTTTCTTCCGCCACAATAATTTCCGCTGCCCATCTGGCAGCCTTACCCACCACAGCCGGACATTTATCTTCATGCCCACCTGCCTGTATAAAAGCATCCCAATCCGCTGGATCATTAAGTTGATACGTCCGCCCCATAACCTGTTTATGGATTTCTCCGCAGGTTGAGGTGCCGTATTCCTCAACAAAACATTCATGAAGAGCATTAGCCAGACGATAGCCGATAAACCGAATCCCCTCAGGATCATCTATATTATCCAAATCACGACCATAGAGATAGCTCAAGAGCATCACCCCGCCAGTAAGCCCCCCGCAGGAACCGGCAACTGACAAGCCTACTCCCCCACCAAGCCCCGTAGCAGCTTTGAACACATCAAGACTTCGCAAATCAGGAAAGGCTTCCATCAACGCACCCAGAACACACTGAGCACAGCCATGGTATTTTTTTTCAAAGTTGGCAGCGCTGGCTTCCACTGAATCCAACAAATCTTTTTCTGATTTATAAGCTAGGTTCATCTCCCCCTCCTTTTGTTGTCCAGACCATGCAAAGGTCCAGAAAACAACTTGTTATATAAAATTACCGTACGCTATCAGCTACATGGTGCCTGGCAACCACATGATAATTGATGGAAAAACCATCATCATAATCATTGCCACAATCATAATCGCAATAAATGGTATCACCCCCCTGAAAATCACCATCATGTCTGTTCCCGGACTGAGAGATTTGAGATAAAAAAGATTGTACCCGAATGGCGGAGTAACATACCCAATACACAGAGCAATATTAAAAACGACCCCATACCAAACAGGATCATAGCCCAAACTCTTAACCACCGGATAAAAAATGGGTAGACAGAGGAGAATAATTCCCATCGGGTCAAGGAACATCCCAAGGATAAGGACTGCGGCCTGGAGCAAAAAAATCATCACCCAGGGACTGACATTAACACCCATGAGCATACTATTAACAAAGTAGATGCCACCACCGCCACTGTAAATTGCCACAAAACCGGAAGCACCAAACATAATCCAGAGTACCATGCCGGTAATACTCGCTGTTTGCCAGGCAGCCTCCTTAATAAATCTCCAGTTCAATTCACCGCGAACAAAGATACAGATCAACACGGCCAAAGATCCCACCGATGATGCCTCTGTCGGCGTTGCAACACCTAAAAAGAGTGAACCCAAGATGGAGATGATGATCAATAGGGGCAAGAAGACCGACTTCAGCGCCCGAAGTTTTTCTTTGAGAGTAACCGGCTCTTCCAATGCTGGGCATAAGTCGGGCTGGAGCCAAGCTCTGATTGCAATATAAAGCATGAATGCCGCGACAATGAGCGTCCCGGCAACCAAACCACCGGCAAACAGCTTGCCGATTGACTGGCCGGTCATCATCCCGATAACAATCAGAGTAATACTTGGCGGAATAAGAATACCCATGGTCCCAGCCGAACCGATCGAGCCAAAGATGATCGATTCACTATAGTTTCTCCGACGCATGGACGGAATGGCGACCAGGCCGGTGGTGACTGTGGAAGCGGAACAGTTTCCTGTCATGGCAGACAGGACAGCTGCAAAGCCGCAGCTGCCAATTGCCAGCCCGCCTCTCAACTTTCCGAACCAAATATAAAAAGCATCAAACATATCTTCCGCTATCTTCGACTTGGATAATGCCACCCCAATGAACACAAACATCGGAACTGCTGCCAGCAGCAACATCCACATGTAATTAAACACGCCGGTAACAATCGGCATGAGTCCGTCGGGACCCCACATAACCAAGGCTGAGATTACCCCGATCGCCCCCATGGCAAAGGCCAGGGACACACCAAACATTATACAGAGAATCAAGGATCCGAACATCCCAATGGTGAGCAGCAGTTCTTGACTCATGCTTTAAACTTAACCCCCTTGACAAAAACATAAACTGACAAAAGCAACTGGTTGAGCCCCTGCAGAGTGATCAAGACTGCACCAACCACCAGCAAAAACTTCACCGGATAGACCGGGTGAGCCAGCACCATCTCGTCAGCTTCACGAATAGCCCAAGAACTTGCAAAAAAGGCAATCCCCTCTTTGATCAACACCGAGGACCAGAGCAGTAGCAGCAAATAATTGATTATGTCCAGAAACGCCCGTCCGCGCACTGAAAAACGCCTGTAGAGAACATCGACTCTCACATGACCATTCTGGAGCAACGTATAGGCTCCAATCATAATAAAATAACTGCCAAACAGGCGCTGAGAATAACCATGGGCCCATACCGTTGGCGAATTAAAAAAATACCGGGCAACAACTTCGAACACCAAAATGAACATCCCAAAATAAACCAGGAACGAAATTATTTTCCCCGACCATTCACTAAAGCTGTCGGTAACCATTAAAAATTTTCTCAATGCTTCTCACCCTTGGTTCAAATTATCAGTTGTCACAAGGCACCACTATCACGCTCACTCTTCACTGCCTTCCAAATGCGGTTTAACGTTACGCATTTTCGAATCATCCAATTCTTCGTCAATGCCAGCCAGATAGCGAGCCAATTTTTTTCTATCATCAAAATCATATCCAAGGTTGAGCGCTATGGTCTCCATAATGGGGGAACCTCCTCCATGGACACCCGCAATTTTGTACCAGGACGCCATGCCGGAAGCACCGATATTCTCAACAAGCTGCCAAATCTTCAGAGAGTCTTCTGAAGACAAGTTCGGATTCCTGACAATGAACCGCTTGAGTGCGGCCGCGCAATCTCCTTGCTCGAAATCTTCATCGAATGGCATGGTCACCGCAATGCCTCCGGCAATTTCAGTCAAGATATTGAATTCATGATAAATCATTTCGCCAGTCAGCCGCCGGCCTACGTTCGCATAGATCTCATTGGGGAAAAATACGCCGCTAGAGGTTTTTTCTCCATAAACCGCCGCGGCAACTCCCGCGGCATAGGCCAATTCAGCCGCGCCGGCAAATTCAGAAAGCTTTTCCTTGACGTGGCTGGCCTTTAAAATATTATTAGCCTCAGCCGCTAAAGCCGTAACTCCACAGAGGATATCGGATACTCCTGGTTTACAGCCACTATAACTATGCCGGTGCGAATCAGCAAAGAGCAATGCCATTCTCCGGCCAAATTGCCATTCTCCACACATGAAAACCCGTTCTTTCGGCACAAAAACCTTATCAAAAAAAACGATACTGTCAGAAACTCCATATTGACAAAAAGGAGCCGCATCAGGTTTATCATTATTTCTCAGCCAGACCGGACGGGTGATCAGACTCAAACCTTCCGTGTCACCCGGGACCGCGAAAGCTACCGCATAATCCTGATCTGATTCCGTAAGCGCCCGGGTCGGCAGTGCAATTATCTCATCGGCATAGGGGGCCTGGGTAATGGACATTTTAAAACCACTTACCACAATGCCATCATCGCGCCGCTCGACAATGTGTAGATATGCATCAGGGTCTTCCTGTTCGCTTGGACGCTTCATCCGATCGCCCTTGCTGTCTGTCTGAGCGCAACAACCAACCAAATCTTTCTCGTGATACATTTTCAGATAATCCAGAAATCGTTGATGGTAGTTACTGCCATTAGCGGCATCCATCTCTTTTGTACAAACCGCCAAGGCGTTAATGGCATCATGGCCCATACAGCGCTGGATACACCCCCCTACCCTGCGAGCGGCAAGACGGATAAGTTTCTGCTTCTTTATCAAGTCACTAGGACTCTGGGGCAAATGGGCCCACCGGTTGATCTCTCCCCCGGTTACCGGCGAAACAGCGGTAGCAAGGCCTTTCCATTGCGGATCCTGAGCCAAATCGAAGGTTACATCAAGGACATTGATCCCCGGCTTGAGCCGCGGATCATCACGGCCAACAGGCTCACCGCCGATGAAGACATTATGCCTCATTGCAAAAAGATCTTTATGATACTGCTCCTTTGTTCTCAACATCTTTCCATGCCTCCTTATATGATATTATGTATCTGCTACGTTAGACCACCGGTCACGTTAAAAACCTGTCCGGTAAGATATTTTGACCCATCACCAATTAAAAAAAAGACCGCGGCAATGACATCGAACAACTCGCCTAAGCGACCTGAAGGAATCTCTTCTGCAACCTCGCTTTTAAAAGCTTTTTCGATCTTCAGCGGCCTGGACGCCCGAATATAACCAGGCACAATGCAATTGACATTTACCCCGGCGGCGGCCATATCCTTCGACATAACCTGACTCAAGGCTATCGCACCTGCTTTGGCCGTCTCAAAACGGACGGCATCAGCGTAACGGTCCCAAGCCCATGGCGCCAGATAGACAATCCTCCCTGCTCGACGAGCGCTCATTCTCTCCCTCAAATAGTTTGCTAAGTCATGGGCATGACGCATATTATCATCAAGAGCGCTCATCGCCTGCCCTCCAACTCCGGCTGCAGACTCACTCTCCATACCCATACCGAGATCATGGATATAAATATCGATCGGACCATATTGGTCCTCGATATCCTGCATCTTGGCCGGCGTAAGCTGGACTTGCCCATCCATAACATACACAGGCGCACAACATGATTGCCCGCTACCATTTCCAGGCTTACCATCTCCCCCGTTCCAGTTATGTCCATGAACAATTAAACGCCCGCCATTTGCCAGAAAAGCACTGCATATGGCCTGCCCCAAAACAGTGCCGCCGTTAAGAACAAGGACTGTTTTACCCTGAAGATCATCAAAAGTTTGAGGCAATGCGGCTAAAGCTTGCTTATCACGACTCAACCCATTGAAGATGATTTCAAGAATCATGCGTTCAGCATCAAGCTGATTCACATGATTTCTCAGGTCCCATCGTTTGATTACCCAGCTGTCAATCATCGATTTAATCAAGTTGGCCGTCAAACGCAAATCACAATCATTAAGTCTTCCAGCGGCAACACATTCCGCGATAACCTTCTCGAACTTTCCCAAATGCTGCCGCTCCTTCTGAAGCAACTTCCTGAGAAAATCACCTTTAAGAATATGGCTCTCCTGATAAATCAGCAACAGGGCATCTGCCCATTGATCCATCAAGTTGAACTCAGCGCGCACCATTCTACGAAGCTTATCAATCGGATCCTGGATATTTTCGATGCTCCGATTGATAATATCCATTGCCGACCCGGCCAAGAAATCATGGATCAGGAAAAAAATATCCTCCTTGCTTCCCACATAGTCATAGATGTTCCCATAACTAAGATTGGCTTCCGCAGCCAACTCTTTGAGAGTTGTCTTATGAAAACCGTTTTTGGCAAACAATTTAATCGCCGCCAGCACAATCTGGCGTCGACGCTTCTCAACCAAACCCTTGTTCTTAACTGTCGTTGGAATATCAACCACCGCGATTCTCCACAACGCTGCATTCAATAATTATGACTGACTAATCAGATTGTGACTGACTTGCCGAAAAAATCGATATCACAAACACACAGAGCTGTCAAACGAATAATTACAGTGTTTTATTTTTTTACAAGGGATAAGTTAATTACATCATGCTTGATGTGTTCCCTGTCGCAACATAAAACTACTACTGTACCGCTCTGATAATGAGCTATCTGAATCAGTTGCAGTTTCGTTTTTCGTCCGCGTGATAGGGAAACGGGCAGGAACATAATCCGGAAGAAACCTGGGGCGGGATCGTCTTTTATTTGATTCTCAGGGGTGCGAAGTGGTTAGAATTTCACGGCGTTTCGTGCAATTCTCGACCGACATCACCCACCTTACCGATCAGCCAGCAGTTCCACCAGCTCGACCAACCGGGAAACCATCACCCCCCCCTGGGGAGGCTGAAAGCTAAACCCCACAAAAGGAATGCCGGCCCCCTTACTGGCTTCCCAGTCAAGGGAGGAATCGCCGACATAGATTGCTTCCTCAGGGCATATCTGAAGCAGATCCAGGGCATGGCAAAGCATGTCAGGATAGGGTTTTGGCCGGGGGACATCCGTAGCGGTCACCACATGCCGGAAATAGGAGCCAAGCTGAAAATCATCACTGATCAGCTCCATGGTATTGGTACGGTTGGTGGCGATGGCCAGCTGAAAACGACCAGCCAACTCAGCCAGCACCTCATGCAGCCCCGCCTGCGGGACCATGAACGGAACAAAGCGACGGTAGTCCAAAGTCTGGGCATAACGATAGGCGTCCTCATACAGGCCACCCCGGCCGAAAAAATACTCCAGCACCTGGGGAGTTGAAAACGTATGAAGAACAGTGAGTCGCCGGTGATCGTCGGCCGCCACCTCCGGGAGGCCAAAAACTGCGAAAACACAGTTATAGTAGGCCAGGTTGGCTGCTTCGCTGGCAAACAGCACCCCATCACAGTCGAAAATAACTGCTTTGAGCTTTTGACCTTTTGGAACACACTCAGTTGCGGTCATCACCCCTCCTCAGTCGGCCCCCCACCAGCTGGCCGCCAATCGCCATGGCAATAAAGATCGGCACCGCCTGGTAGCGAATACCCAGGGATAGCCGCAGCCAGACAACCAGCGGGATAGAAAGATGAACATAGACAAACCAGTGCAGGGAAAATTTCCGCACCCCGGCCCGCAGGTACCCTAAGGGGATATTGACCACCAGGGCAACCAGGGCAATAACAACAATGGCTCTCATGAGGGGAGAAAAAAAAGAACTTTCCACCGTTGTCCTTGAAAATTGAAAGGTTGTAATGACAACATAGCTGTTATTTTAGCAGGTCTTTATTCAAACGGTTATAGCGCTCAATCTGCTCGACCAGGCTCAATTTCCGGTCGCCATGACGGCCGCACGACGGGCATTCGCCCCGACAGAGCCGACAGCGGTCATCACTGCACCACTGGCAGAAGCGACAGTCGGGGCAAGGATGTTTTTTGGCTGGCTGGCCATTATCCTGATGCTGTTTCATTAAAAAAATCCCGCGCCAGGGACAGTACATAGGCGGAGTTTCCCTGTAACGCCCGCTGCATGGGCAGCGAATTCTGCAGTTGAAGGCCGTAGCTTTTGCTCACCAGCCGGTTATCGGTTACCACCACGATGCCCCGATCACTTTGGCCGCGAATCAGGCGGCCAACACCCTGTTTCAGTTTAATGGCCGCCTGGGGCAGGGCATAGTCACGAAAAGGGTCACCGCCCTGGCGGACAATATGTTCAGTACGGGCCTGAACCACCGGGTCCGTCGGCACCTTAAAGGGCAGCCGGACAATGACCAGGGTTTCCAGTGCCCGGCCCTTGACATCAACCCCTTCCCAGAAACTGTCAGTGGCCAGCAACACCGCAGCGGGATTGTTTTTGAATTCATGGAGGAGCTGGTGCCGCTGCCCCTCTCCCTGTTTGAGGATGAGAAACCCCTGCCCCCCCAGCCTCTGTCGACACTGATCGGTGATCCGGTTCATAAGAAGGTAAGAGGTAAAAAGAATCATCGCCCGCCCGCCGACCGTGCTGATCAGATCGGCCAGAAAATCAGCCAACCGTTCTGGGTACGCCGCTGCAGCCGGTGGCGGCAGATCATCCGGCACCACCAGCAGGCACTGACGCTGATAATCAAAAGGACTGTTCAACAGCAAGGTTTCGAGCTTTTTGCCGGGCACTATCCTGTCCAGACCAACCCGGCTGAGAAAATAATCAAATCTACGGTCAACAGCCAGGGTGGCGGAAGTCATTATCGTTGTCTCAAACTGGGGATAAAACTGCTCCGCCAGTACCGAACCAACATCCAGGGGTGACAACACTACTTTAAGATTCAGACGCCGGCCGCCGCTGATTTCAACCCAGTAAATAAGCTCAGGATCACCATTGTCAGCCAGAAAAAACCGGGCAAAGATCCCCAGCTGCTGCTGCAGGCGGCTGCGAATTCCCCGCAGTTCGGACAGCAGAAAGTCAAACTGCTCAACACCCAGTAGTTGATCCCTGATGCCTGTCTCAACCCCATGGTCTAGCTGGTCCAGACCATGGAGCAGGGGAGCGCAGAGATCACCCAGCTCCTTTGCCAGGGGCAGGATATCATCTTTCCAGAGAGGCTGCCGGCGAATTGTATCGGTCAGCCGCAATTTGAACGCTCTTTGTCCTTCACTGCCAGGTTCTGCTTCGAGAAAGGAAAAAGCCACCCGCCAACGGCTGAACAAATCACCCAGCTCACGGGGAAGGAAGGCAACGGCAGGCAGCAGGTCCGCTTCAAGGAGGGCAAGCAGCGGTTCAATGGCCTGCTGGTTCCCTTTGCGGCATACACTTTCCAGACGCTGATAGAGGCGGGCAAGAACCCCGGCCTGGGGTCGCCGCTGGGAAGCCAGACGGGCCATGGTCCGTCCCAAACCCAGCCGTGAGGCGCTCTCTCCCAGATGAGAGGTGGCAGCTTCTTCCACATGGTGGCCCTCGTCGAAGATAACCGCCTCGTATTTAGGCAGTATCCGGGCACCGGCAGGCAATGCCTGGTCGGCAAGCAACAGGTGGTGGTTGACGATCAGCAGGTGGGCGGCCGCTGCCCGACGGCGGGCTTGGTAAAAAAAACAACGCTCAAAATGGAAGCACTTCGCCCCCAGGCAGATGTCCGCTTCACTGTTGCACTGCTCCCAGATGTCCGTTCCCGGAATCACCGGCAAATCTGCCAGGCTGCCGTCACTGGTGGTCGCCGCCCAGGCACAGATATCGGCCATCAGCTGCCGATCCTCTGCCTCCAGACCGGGCAACATGGTCGCATCAGCCTGCCATTCCTCCATCTTTTTCCGGCACAGATAGTTATGCCGGCCTTTCACCAGCACCACCTGTACCGGAATCTGCAGATGATCGGTCAGGAGGGGGATGTCTTTTTTAATCAGCTGTTCCTGGAGATTGATGGTATTGGTGGAGATAACCGCCCGCTTCCGGTTGGCAAGTACCCAGAGCGCGGCAGGAATAAGATAGCCAAGACTTTTGCCAACGCCGGTCCCGGCTTCAATCACCATGATACCCGGGTCATTGAAGACGCCGGTTACCGCAGCCGCCATGTCCACCTGTGGCTGCCGGTATTCATAGCTGGGCAACCGCTTGGCAAGCAGGCCATCCGGTTTAAAATAGGAAACCACCTCGTCTTGGTCAATGGCATGTTTCGCCGGCATTTTCAGCGGTTCGACCACCGCATACACCGCAGATACCTGATTGTTGACGATCAGGCTGCCGACCCCTTGAGCTCCCAGCTCCGAGGCCACCATAACATCAGCATCAGACGGGGTCAGCTCCCCTGATGGATGATTATGGATAACCACCTCGCCGGCCGCCACCACATTGAGCAACGCCGGAGTCATCATCCGGTTGCCGCGGGTCAGTACCTTGACCTCCACCACCCGGTACCGGGCATCAACCCTGCCCTGAAACAGCATTTCATTGCCGTTGTTCGCCTGAATCTGGCGACGCAAGGATTTCATGACCTGAGGGGTAAAATAGGATTCGGGCGTAAAGGGGCATTCAATCGCGGGACAAGAGTTAGTCATAGGCAATGGCAAACCGGTCAAATTCACCGGCAAAATCATGCCAGGAAAAGACAACATCGGTAACCAGAGCCAGAGTCGGCCCCCGGCGACACCAAGAAAGCAACCGTTCCAGCTGAGTCTGCTCCCCTTCGGCGATGATGCTGACGCTGCCGTCGGCGGCATTCCAGACCTTGCCGGTCAGTCCCAGGCGTTCAGCCTCCTCCCGGGCATGGGCCCGAAACCAAACCCCCTGAACCCGGCCGACAACCTCTATTTGCAGACGTTTTTTCATCATAACGGCAACGCAGAGTACCACATCAGTCAGCTAAGATTCTTTTGTCACCAACCTGAAGTTGGTCGTTAAAATAGTAGACCAGTGGCACCGCGGTTTTCACTTCTATGGTGGAAATATCAGCCGGAGCCAACCCATCCAACTGCATGATCAGGGATCTGATAACATTACCGTGGGAAACCAGCAGAACATTTTTCCCCATGGTCAAGTCAACAGCAATCGTCTGCCGGTAAGCTTTTCCTACCCTGGAGACCGTGGCCGCCAGGCTCTCCCCGCCGGGCGGCGGAATTTCGTAGCTGCGGTGCCAGAGCTGGTAGATATCCTGGCCGTAGCGCTGCCTGACAACCTCCTTGGGAATCCCTTCCAGATCACCATAAAAACGCTCATTGAGTTCGGTCAGGCGGACAACCGGTATCTTAACATCCAGGGTCTGCAGAATGACGCCCAGGGTCTCTTCGGCTCGACTCAACCGTGAAGTATAGGCCACATCGAAAGTACAGCCACTCAGCCGGGCAGCAGCCTGCTCTGCATCTGCAACCCCTTTGGCGGTCAAGGGCACATCGGCGGAGCCGGTAAAGCGGTTTTCAAAATTCCACAGCGACTGGCCGTGGCGAATCATCACCAGCATCGGCATGAGCGGTCATCTCCTACTGTTTCTCGTCCGTCTCGGGCAGAGCGCAGCGCTGCTCCAGCACGTACCCTTTATTATAGATATAATGAACAATCGTCATGACGAAAATGGTGCCAACGCTGATCCCGATCTCCAGGGCATAGGCCTTGTGGTCATAGTGGCCGATGGACATCTCGGCCTCCACCAGCAGAATCCGTCGAATACTGGAAATGATACAGACATAGATAAAAGGATTCAGGGTGAAGGGATCCTTTTTCAGGAAGGTCAGGACGGGCCACAAAATCTCCATGACGATCAGCACCAGCAGGACCATATTGACCGCTTTCAGCAGCGAATGGATATCCAGTGACTTGAAATGCACCACCGTATGCCCCAAAATACATAATGCAATGATCACCAGGGTCAGGGCCACCAGGACATGGACCAATTCATCCAGGTGAAAAAGCTGCCGGACAATGCGGCAAAGCAGATGAACCGATGATTGCGGATCATCAGAGCAGGGTTTTTCCATTGCAGGTTCCTCCTTGTCACACATTGATGAGCAAATTATAGCACGTTGCCATATTTTTCAAAGTTTTTTCTCAGCCCATCGCCACGCTGAAGGGGAATGCTTTGACAACCGGGATATTTTCTTTTATGACCAGATGATGGACATGAAAACCCTCGACCTTTTACTCCCGGCCCTGGAAGACTGCCTGCCAGGATCTTTCATCCGCAAAGTTCACCAGATGACCGCCTATCATCTGCTGTTTAAACTGGGCGGCAGTCATGGATCACACAACCTGCTCTGCTCACTGGCACCCGAGGATAGCGGTCTTCATCTGACCCAGGGCCGTTTTGCCAATCCTCCCCGGCCATTGCGGTTCTGCGCCTACCTGCGTCACCATCTCCAGGGTGCCAGGATTGTAAGCATTGAACAACTTCCCGGTGACCGGATCATGGTGATTCGCGCCACAAGAGCTGACTCACCGGTGCTGTCGCTGATTATTGAACTAACCGGCAAGCAGGGCAACCTGATCATCGCCCGGGGAGAATCCCAGGTGATCGAAGAACTGCTTTTCCCCCGTCATCCGGCGGCCAATGATCGTCTGCGTCAGCAGATGCCCTATCAACCGCCGGAGCGTCCGCCGACAGCAAGCGGCAACAGAAGCGCTGCCATACCGGTATTCCTGCAGGCACTCGAGGCTCCCGACGGGCTTGATTCGTTCGCCCTGCACGAAGCCTATGACCACTGGTTCCTGCCCCGCTATCAAGAACGCTACGGGGTTGTCAACCGCCGGCAAATCCTTTCCCGACTGAGAAAGGTTATCAAGCGGGAGAAGCGGAAGATCGACAACATCACCCGTGAACAGCAGGAAAAACAGCTGCATCTGCAGCAGGAGCCATGGGGTGAGCTTCTGAAAAGCTCCCTGGCAAAAATCAAGCGGGGGGATACTAATATTAGCGTGGTCAATTACTGGTCGCCGACCATGGAGGAGGTGGCTATCCCCCTGAATCCGGCGCTCAGCCCCCAGGAAAACCTGGAGCATCATTTTCGCAAGGTAAAAAAGGCCAAACGGGGACTGAAAATGATTGCCGACCGCCTAGCAAACGCCCACCTGGAACTGGCCTACTATCAGGATCTGCTTTTTCAGGCGGAGGAAAATGACCGAATGGAGGAATTAGCCGGTTATGCAGAGCTTTTGGGACAGAGCAGCCCCACTGGCGGAAAACAGTGCAAAGCTGCAGATAAACCTAAAAAAACCGTAGCTGGGGCGGTGGAAACCCATCCGTTACCTGACGGAGCTATGATTCTGGTGGGCAGAAGTGCAGCCGGCAATGAGAATATCTATCGCCACCTGGGTTCCGACAGTGATCTCTGGTTCCACGCCCACAGCATCCCGGGCGCCCATGTGCTCCTCAAACCCGCTCCGGGACAACGAGCAACCGCAGAACAGATTTCCCTGGCCGCCGGCCTCGCGGCCGTCCATTCCCGAGGTAAAAACGACACCCGGGTGACGGTGGACTATCTGCCATTGAAGTATCTGAAAAAACCGAAGGGGGGCAAACCAGGACAGGTGCTGATTGCCGGCAGTCGCCAGACGATAACCATCACTCCGGCAACCGTCCGGGATAACCTGCCCTAAACCTTATGAGATAACCAGTGATTTGCTTGTTTTGTCTATCTTTTCTGAAACTGTTTTTTTAACTCTGGAATGACGAACCCCGGATGCGCCGGTATGGCCAGTTCGACATAAACCGGATCGTTCACCACAATATCTATAAAAACTGATAATGCTTGAGAATCAATTCCTGACCTTCCTGACTGGTAGAGGGCTGTTCGCTGGGTACCTGGATGGAAGACTCGAGGACATCATCAATCATCGTAATCAGGTAGCAAAAAGATCGTATGACCACCAGCTGTTATATCGGTACACTGCAGGTCCAGACAGGAGTCAGTTCATGAAGAGGAAAAAATCATGGAAATAACCCTTCGCTATGGCCATGATGGTCTGCAGGTCCGCCTGCCGGAAACCCCGGGCTACCAGGGCGTGCTTCGCCCCCGGGAAGCACCGGTTATTCCGCAGCCGGACACCTCCCTCGCAAAAGCCCTGCAGCACCCCATAGAGTGTCAACCTCTGGCAACGTTGGCGGCCGGCAAAAAAAATGCCTGCATCGTCATCAGTGATGTTACCCGGCCGGTACCTAATACTACCATCCTGCCACCCCTGCTGTCCGCCCTGGAACATGCCGGCCTCCAGCCGGACAATATCCTTATTTTGATCGCCACCGGCATTCACCGCCCCAATGAAGGTCAGGAGCTGGTCAACCTGGTGGGCAATATCAGCGATGGTGTGCCGGCCTATGTTAACCGTCATTATGTGGAGGCCGATCTGAAAATTCTCACCGGCTTCATCGAACCCCATATGTGGGCCGGTTATTCCGGCGGCCGCAAATCCATTCTGCCGGGTATTTCCTCCATCGACACCCTGGAATACATGCACGGCCCGGAGATGATTGCCCATCCCAACACCGTCTATGGCGCTCTGGAGGGCAACCCTTTTCATGAAGCCGGCCTGACGATCATGGAAAAAGCCGGGGCTGATTTCATCGTCAACGTGACGTTGAATACCAGTAAGAACATTACCGGCATTTTTGCCGGCCATCCAGTAAAAGCCCATCTGGCCGGCTGCCGCTTCCTGGCCCCATTCTGTGTCCACACCCTTGATGAACCACTGGATTTCATTGTCACCACCAATTCCGGCGCCCCGTTGGACTGCAATCTGTACCAGACGGTTAAAGGCATAACCGGTGCCGCCCCGGTGCTGAAAGACCAGGGTACCATCCTGATAGCCAGTGCCTGCTTCGAGGGGGCCGGCAGTCCTGAGTATTGCAATATTCTCACCTTGGTTGACACGCCGCAACACTTCATCGAGCGGCTGATGGCCAAGGAATTTTTCATCCCCGACCAGTGGTGTGCCCAGGAAACCTATCAGGTAATGCTCAAACACCCGGTATGGCTCTACACCGAAGGACTCAGCAAAACCGCGGTCGAAGGCTATCACTTTACACCGGTCAACACCATGGAACAGGCCATCGACAAACTGCTGGCCATCTACGGACACGAGGCCCGTTGGGCTGTCGTTCCCGACGGCCCGCTGCTGATCCTCAAGCTCAGTCAGCAGTAAATGACAGACAACCCCTACTGATACCCTACAATCCCCAGGGAGGTACCACCATGGCATCATCAACTATCACCTTGCTTGACGTGCTGACGGCAGATGAGTACGACGTTCTTGATCACTGCTGCCGGGAGTGCCACGGCAGTAGTGATCTGCCAAAACTGGCAGATTTTCTTAACCGGCATTTTGCTGTCCAACTGAGCCTTGACCCTGACGTGGTAGCCGGCTATGCCACCGACTCCTCCAATCTGCCCGGTCATGCCGAGGCCCTGTGCCGGCCGGCCAGTGAACGGGAATGCGCCATCATCCTGAGAGCCTGCCACCAAAGCAATATTCCCCTGACCATCTCGGCCGGCCAGTCCAATCTTACCGGCAGTGCCACCGCCGAGGGCGGAGTTGTCCTTTCTCTGGTCAAAATGACCAGTCCTTCGGTTGCCGTTGATGCCACCAATAAACTGGTCACCACCCCGGTGGGAATAGTCCTGGAGGAGATGCGCAATCAGGTACTGGAACAAAGCAGCAAAAAGCTTTATTATCCGGTTGATCCCACCAGCCGGGCCGATGCCTGGATCGGTGGCACTCTCTCCTGCAATGCCTCCGGGTTCACCCCCGGCGAGATCGGGGCAACACGCGAATGGGTTGAAGCAATTGACTTTCTTCTCCCCAACGGCTTGAAAATCCATGCCAAGCGGGGTGACTATAGTTCCCGGGCCGGAGAGTTCAAACTCAAACATGGCAATCAGTCTCTGCTTCTGCCTGTACCTACCTATCCCCGTCCGGCAATTAAAAACGCCAGCGGACCCTTCTCCTCCGCTGACGGTACCATGGATTTTATTGATCTGGTTGTTGGCAGTGAAGGGCTGTTTGGGCTGATCACCGCCTGCACCCTCAAGCTGGCAGAACGGCCGGCAAGCTACCTTGAACTCTTTTTTTCCCTGCCCGCCGAAAGCAATGCCCTCGCCTTCCTTGACTACTTGGGCAACAGACTGGCGGGAGATTTCGGCCGCCTGGCAGCCTTGGAATATTTCGGCGTTAACTGTCGGCAGTACATGGACCATGAAACCAAACTGTTTCATGGCAACAATCAGGTGGGCATTTATCTCCAGGTTCCCGTTCTCCAGACGCCAATCGAGGAAATGACCGAATCCTGGTTCAACCTGCTCCTGGCAGCTGGATGCGGCATCGATCCTGAAGCGGTATTATTGCTCGATAACGAACCCATGCAAAGAACGTTCATGGAAGCCCGTCATTCAATGCCGGCTAACGCCCTGGAGGTGGTCCAGCAACGTGGCACTTATACCATCATGACCGATACCGTGGTTCCCCCGGCAGCATTTGCTGAGTTTCTCGCATACGTTCACGACCTTATCATCTCTGAAGGTATTGACTACCTTTCTTTCGGCCATTTCGGAGATTGCCACCTCCATTTCACCCTGCTGCCGGAGAAGGAAAATCTTAATCGAGCGTCGGCAATTTACGATCAGATCATTGCCAAGTCTGCGGCACTGGGAGGAGTTTATTCCGGTGAACATGGCACCGGCAAAAGGAAGCGGAAAGATTTTCTCAGATGTTTCGATGAACAGGCGATTGTCCAATTGAAGCGGTGCAAAGGGGCCGTTGATCCCGGTTTTTTGCTCAACCGGGGAAATGTTTTTGTCTAGGAGAAGAGGAGTAACCGCCCGGTTATAAGTTGTTTTTTTGTTAATAGTTATCAACGAATGAGCCCGGTGAAGCCGGGCTCATTTTTCTCTACGTCTTTCTGTCGTTCCCACCATGACATCGGCCTTGGATGGCCGGACTCACTTCATTTCGTTACCCCCTGCCATATATTCAGATGATCTTGCAACTTCCTTTTTATTGAACAAAAATGCTCATTTCTCAAGACATCCCCTACGTTTACTTTCTAATGAACATCGCCTGGGATATCAGAAAGACCTTTGCTGCACATACAGGAAGATGAGCGTACGTTTCTTATGTACTCCCCACCAATATCCAAGAAGCTCTTATTTTTCAATTAGTTATGAGATATAGCGTCTTACGGCAGGCCTTATGAGCGAATAAAATGTATAAAAAACATATACATCCGGAGGCTGGCCAGCTACTTAGCTTTCCTTTAGCAATCCACTAATATTAATTAAATTCAAATAGTTACACATCAAATGTGGCTTTTTTCCCCAGTGGAACGCTTTATGCAATTCTTTATACTGTATACAAGAATACCACAAAAGACATTGAAGTCTTTTGGAGCTGCAAGGAGGTGGGATCATGAAAAACACATTTCGCATCATCACACTGTTTGCCATCCTGCATGCAAATTCGGTTTTTGCCGCAAGCGGAGCCGGGGGTGGGGGGATCGGCCTCATCGGGTGGATTTTTATCGGATTTCTGGCGGTTATCATCACCTTTCAGTTTGTCCCGGCCGCATTTATGTTTGTATCCATGATGGCGGCTATTTTTGGGAAGGCGAGGAATCGTGAGAGAGTTACGGACAATGCCAAAGTCAATAACTCCTGATTTGATGGGCTACCGCGGTATTCCCTGGAAAGGGGGATCAATCATGCATCTTCTTCTTATAGCCGACAGGGATGAAGAAACTCGCAGTCGGATCGTCGGATTTTTCAACGGCAGCGAGTATAAGGTCATCGAGGCGGATTCCGTGGATGTTGTTCTTCGTAATATCCTCAAAAAAGAAGCCAGTGTCATTCTGTTGGGAAGCGAGTTTGACGGGTTAAAGGCAATGGAAATAATCCCCCTCTTAAAGAGGTGCAACCAGAAATTAACCATTATCCTCATATCAAATGAGGAGTCCCTCTCCCTTATCCGCAGATTTCGTAAAGAGGGGATATTCTATCACGCTTTAAAGCCGGTAAACGGCGATGACCGGGATGAACTCAGACAGGTGGTTCAATGTGCCTTTCATAACACAACGGACAGAAGGCTGTCCCAAAAAAGTCCCACCGGGGAACTCTAACGGGGAGACACCCCGGTAATGGGATGGAAAGGAAAAGGAGGATTGATCATGAAAACGGCCATTTCAACAATCTTTTTGGTTCTGGCAGCGATGGGTCCGGCATATGCCGGAGATACTACGGTGGTTTACAAGAGCGGGATTCTCGTCAGCGTCTTTGTCGGTGTTCTGGCGCTGATTGTTGTGGCCCAGCTGGTCCCGGCCCTTATCCTCATTGTTGGATTTGTCAAATCGTTGATAGCCGGAAAAGAGGCGGCCCCTGCGGCGGCCGAATCCACAACGAGTACGGATTAACTACAAAAAAGGAGAGCTTTCATGACTGGATTTTTTGCGACCATCGGCGAAGCCGTACAGATTGGCACCTTGGTGGAGTACTACGATTATATCAAGGCTGTTGAATACCTTATCTGCATCGGGTTTCTGGTGGCATTCCCCATATTTTACAAGAACGTAATCATGCACGATAATGATGCCGGGAAACGGGACAGATAGAATGTCTGGACATGTGAGGAGGGATGAACGAATGAAAAGTAGAAAAAGATGGATACTGGGAGGGATGATCGTCGCACTGGTTTTTCTTGCCGCTCCGGCTTTCGGTACTGCTGATGAGCCACCGGCATCCGTGCTGTTAGACTCCCTCTCCCACCTTTACTATGGGGCTGACTTCAACCATGATCAGCATGTGGAGATCGCCGACGATTGTTCGGTCTGCCACCATCATCGGTTCGGAAAAGGTGTCGAGGATGAACAATGTGCCAGATGCCATGCCGATAGTGAAGGAACATCTGCCGTGGTCTGCAGGGATTGCCATGTCCAAGAGCCGTTTACCGGCCAGCATATCGGGAAGATGGAGGCTGATCCGAATCGCTACCATATCGACATGACGGGTCTGAAAGGCGCCTATCATCTGAGGTGCTTCACCTGCCATGCTACGATGGGAGCACCAACAGCGTGCGAGGATTGCCACGAAATGACTGACGAAGGCGAACAATTCTACCATTCCGGCAAGTATGCGCCGGTGGGAGGTGGAGTTGGCGGTCGACATGAGTAGATTGTCCTGGAAAGAGACCATTTTTCAATATCGAAAGGAGGATGGAACATCATGAATGGTATAAGCCGGAGAGGATTCTTCAAGGTGGTCGCTGGTGGCAGCGCCTTGGCGTTGGCCCCCAAGAAAAGCGCCTTTGGTATGGCGGAGTTTGATGGTTATCCGGAGAGCATGGGAGTATTGGTAGACCTTACACGCTGCATCGGTTGCCGGACCTGCGAGGCAGCGTGCAACAGGGAGCATGGCCTTCCTGAGCCCGACCTTCCCTTTAACGACCTCTCGGTTTTCGACCAGACCTTCCATGGAGGAACCCAGAAACGCAGAACGGATGATGGTGCATTCACCGTCGTCAACCGGTATGACACTAAAACTGCTGGAGGACCGGTCTATCGGAAAATCCAGTGCAACCATTGCAAGGAACCGGCCTGCCTGACCTCATGTTTTGTCAGCGCTTACAAGAAAACAAAAGAGGGGGCGGTTATTTATAACCCCGATGTCTGTGTCGGTTGCAGAATGTGCATGGTCGCCTGTCCCTTCGGGATCCCGGCATACTCCTATGACAGCGCTTTGCATCCAGAAGTAATAAAATGTAACTTCTGCTACGACAACCGGCTGAAACATGGAAAACCGCCCGCGTGTGTGGAGGCTTGCCCCCAGGAGGCCCTGACGTTCGGCCACCGGAACACCCTTGTCAAGACCGCCCATGAACGCATTCGGGCAAACCCCGAAAAGTATGTCGACCATGTGTATGGGGAAACAGAGGTTGGCGGCACATCCTGGATGTACCTGTCAGGCGTTCCCTTTGATCAGCTTGGCTTCAACACCAGCCTGCAGCACCATCCGATCCTGGATAACACCAAGAGTTTCCTTGGCATCGTACCGATGGTTC
The DNA here is from genome assembly GCA_016934315.1 of Candidatus Anaeroferrophillus wilburensis. NCBI lineage: Bacteria > Deltaproteobacteria > Candidatus Anaeroferrophillales > Candidatus Anaeroferrophillacea > Candidatus Anaeroferrophillus > Candidatus Anaeroferrophillus wilburensis. The sequence continues at coordinate 40,786 of JAFGSY010000022.1, forward strand.
TGGGTATCTGGCCTGCCATGTTCATGGGATTTCATCTCCTGGCAACCGGGGGAAAGAAAGAGGAAGAGAACAAAAAGTCTCAACATAGAGGGGAGGTGCACGAAGAATGAACCGACTTATGGAAAAAGGCTTTAGGCCGATTGACTCTCTGAACGATCCGGATAATGGTCACCGGTGGAGTTTATCGCAGAAACTGCTGCTGGGATTATCTCCTAGAGATTACTTCCGGCAGGTTCTGCGCAACCCCTTCAACTGGGTATTATTTCTGATCTTTGCCATCGGCCTGCCTCTTATTGTCTACCGGTACGCCAACGGCCTGGGCAGCGTTATGCACGGCAGCTGCGATTATCCATGGGGACTTTTCCTGGGCTTCGGGCTTTTCTGCATGGTCCCCCTTTCCGCCTCGGGGTTTCTCCTCGGCACTGCGGTGGAGCTGTTCGGCCAGAAAAAATTCAAACCAATCCTGAATCTGGCGTTGCTCAACGGCTTGTTGGGATATTTCTTTGCGGTTGTCAACCTTCTGGTGGACCTTGGTTGTCCATGGCGGCTCTATTACCCCATGTTTGTCTCCTGGGGTACAGCAGCCGTTCTCTTTCTGGTTGGCTGGCATGTTGCGACCTACCTTTCTGTGCAGATAATGGAAGTTTCCGAGGCATTTTTTGAATGGATCGGCTGGCCCACCGCGAAGAAATTTATCCATGCAGGAACCATCGGCCTGACGGTGGCGGGGATCATTCTTTCCACCCTCCACCAAGGAGCCCTGGGAACCCTCCTGACCTATGCGCCGGCAAAGGTGCACCCCCTTTGGTACTCACAGGAATTTCTCTGGATATTCTACCTCTGTTCCTCGGTCTTCGCGGGTCTTTGCATGGTCATCGCAGTAAGTACCATCGTGGAAAAGACCATGGCCTGGCGCTGCAGCAGGGATTTTTTGGACCATCTCGGATCCATTACCATCGGCCTAGCCAAAGGCGCCACCATGGCCTTGGTAACCTACTTTGTTATCAAGCTTATCGGCATCGCCCATGACAACGAGTGGTCCTACCTGACCACCGGATGGGGCAGTTGGTTTATGCTGGAAATCTTTCTGGGAGTTGTACTGCCCATCATCCTGTTCTCCGTCGCTATCAGGAAAAACAGCGTCGGCCTGGTCCGGTTTACCGCTTTTCTTACCATCGTGGGTTTAATCATGAACCGGTTGAATACCGCTCTTATCAGTTTCAACTGGAACCTCTACCCGGAGATTCCCCATCCGTACGAATTGATGATCACCATAACCATCTTTACCATGTTCATAGCAGTCTATCGCTTTATCCTCTATCGGCTGCCCATTCTGTATTCATGGAAAGCAGCACCGGAAAAGGTGCTGGTAGCCAGCCCAGTCAAAAATCGGGCACCGGTATTCATCGAAGACAGCGCGGAAGGAGCCTGGGCCCGGCCTAGTGGCCGACCCTAGCCGAACCAAAACCTACGTCTTCCGGTTCCCAGGGGGGTTATAATACCTCGGGAACCGGAAGACTGGATAAGGAGGGCCGCAGATGTTCAACAGCTTTGCTACCCATACAAACATTCCTCATGGTGGTTTCATGCCCGGGTTGACCCCGTTTTTCCCGACACCCCTCGGGGCGGAATGGGTATATAATAATGGAAATCGCGTTGTCGTAAGCGATGTAAAAGAACACAATGGGGTTTGGTTTGCATGTGGCGTTGATAACAAGCGAAATGACGGCTATACATGGTTTGAAATTGGAACAGACTATGTAAAAACAGGAACATACTGCCGCCCGGATCACATAGTGCTGTCGGATACATTTTCAGAACCCTATATCCTGAGTGGAGATCTGTCCCTCGGGTCAACCTGGGCTGGAGAGCTGAATTCGAATTGGTATCCCATAAACACGTTATCGACGGTTACCGGTGTGGATGTGACGGTCTTCGCCAATGGAATCGCCTATGCGAGTTGCCTTCAGGTAACAGTTGAGTACGAATATCCGGAAGGGTACATGTACATGCCATGCATGACAAGTCGTGTACTCCACTTTGCCCCTGACGTCGGCTGTGTGAAACGTACTGACAGGAAATCCGACGGAAGCACATTTATTCTCGAGCTCACGGAACACAATCTCGGCAACGGAAACCCGCTGCAACTATGACAGAATAGAAGGTAAAGGATTCGTAAAAATCCCAGAACCCGATGACCCAAAAGGCTCCCGATTCGAGGCACACGTCTGCACCCATTGGTGTAAAAACCATGAACATAAGATATCCATTCAGCACCCCGGAATGACATAAGGTACAGCATAGAAGATGGAGTTTTTACAAAGCCATCAGAGGAGAGGCTTTTAACAGCACCTCGGATTGGAATTGGAAGGCCGGAAAGGAGGGCCGGAAATGTTCAACAGCTTTGCTTCCAAAGCAATCATCCCAGTGGCGCTTTCCCTGACTGGTTTTGTTATCGTCTGCAGCCTCATCCTTTATTCCTCTATTAGAGAGGGTTTTCTGAGGGACGCGGTACGGCAGGAAACCAGCCTTGCCGATACGGTCGTCAGCTCAACCCGCTACACTATGATGACTGATGACCGGGAAAGCCTCTACCATATCATTGACAGTGTCGGAGCCCAAAAGGGAATCGAGCATCTCCGCATTTTTAATAAAGAGGGGGTTATCATGTTTTCCTCGGACCCCGGAGAGCTGAACAAGGTCGTAGACAAAACGACAGCCGGATGCATCGAATGCCACAGCGGTCCCGAGCCTGCGGAACGTTTGGGCTCCATGCAGCTGGCAAGGCGCTTCGTCAATGGCAAGAATAACAACGTGCTGGCCATCACCGCCCCGATCTATAACGATGCACACTGTTCAGCAGGTGACTGTCACTTTCACCCCGACCACCAGAAAGTTCTTGGCACCCTGGACATCGGCCTGTCGACCGCTTCTCTGGATAGCAGCCTGCTGGCCCTGCGCTTGAAAATGGTCGTCTTCTGCGTCATGGTTCTCATCTTATCTGTAGGCGGAATCAGTGCTCTCCTCAGGCGAAACCTGCTGGCACCAATAAACAATCTGATTGACTATGTAAGAAATGTTTCCGGGGGGAGCATGGATAATGATTTCCCCAAGGGGATCAGCGAGATCGAGACCCTTGGACAGATATACCATGAGATGGCCAAGGAAAAACATCATGCTGAAACGGAATTGATAAAAATCAGGAAAGCTGATAGCCTACCTAAAAGAAAGGGTGGCTAATTGTAGTTAAGACATGGCTCAAAAACCTTGACCTCATGGAATTTCTTGGACTAAATGGGGGTTTCGCGTGTTTTTACGACGGAAACAGAGACAAAGTCATCCCCTGACTCCGGACGAAGGTATACCAAGCCCAGAGTCACGGCGCCAGGAAATTCAGGGTCGCATCCACTACCTGACAAAACAGATACGCTACAGTAAATGGTGGATGGCCCTCTTTTTCCTCTTCAGCCTCTGTGCGGCGGTTGATTTCCGTTTTTTTCCCCCCATCTCCGAAAAAACAAGGCAGTTTCTGGGGGCATCCCCTTCTCCCACTCTCATCAGCATTGCGCTGATCGTCTATGCTTTTTCCGCCCTTATCCTCATACTGGGTCATATGAACACCGGCTCGGTTCGCTTTCGTGGATGGTCGCACATCGGCTATCTTTCGGCATTTTATCTATTCTACTACTATACCGGCGTCCTGCGGGAGAATTTCTGGCCGGTGTTCATCGCCGGCCTGACGATTCTCGGCCTGGAGAGCTATCGGGTCTGGTCCGCCTGTAGTGAGGCCATCAGGATGGAAAAAGAGATCCTTGCGTCAGTGAAAAAGTAATGGGGTTTGCTGCAGGTCCATCAAACAAGAGATTTGATGCTCAGATGGGTAGAATAATCGTAAAAGCAGTGCCTTTTTCCAGCTTGCTGTCAACCTTGATCTCCCCGCCATGGGACTGGATAATGCCGTAGGAAACCGAAAGTCCCAGACCGGTGCCTTTGTGTCCCTTGGTGCTGAAAAAAGGATCGAAAAGTTTTTCAATATTTTCCGCTGGGATGCCGCAGCCGGTATCCTCGATTTGCACGTAGATGTGCTCCCCTGACGCATGCATCCCTGTCCTTATGAACAGCTCCCCTCCCTGCGGCATAGCTTGACTGGCATTGATCATCATATTGATGAGGACCTGTTCAATCTGGGAAGCGTCAATCAAGGTTTCCGGAAGGTCGGGATCATACTCCTTGACAATCTCGATGTCTCTGAAATCAGCATTGTGTTCAATCAGGGCGGTAGTTCGGTCAATGGCTTTGCTGATTGGCTGTAGTGCCTTCTGCGAATCAGAGACCCTGGCGAAATCCAGCAACTCCTTGACGATCTTCGAACAGCGCCTTGCTTCGTGAATTACCGTCCGGCAATCCTCCACCAGACCATCTTCCAATCGCGGATCCTCGGCAATAAAAGAGGCATGGATCATAATCCCGGTCAGGGGATTATTGAGCTCATGGGCGATCCCTGCGACCAGTTCTCCGAGAGACGCGAGTTTTTCCGAGCGGACCAGAACGGACTGCATCGCTTTTATCTCGCGCGTTCGCTCCTCCACCTTGGTTTCCAGCGTAGCCGCCCATTCATCCCGTTCCTCCCGGTTTTTTTTCAACTTACCGGTCATATCGTTGAACGCCTCAGCAAGTTCCCCCAATTCGTCACCGGGTACTGATTTGATCAGGCACCAATTTCCCTTGCCAACCGCCCGGGTGTGCTCCAGCAGCGTATGAACCGGCTGGATGATCAGCCTCTTGGTAAGCAGGGTCAGGCAGAGAGAGATGGAAAGAATCAAAAAAATGATCTGGATAATGGTATTGTTGCGATAGCTGCGGATGATCGTCAGCATAGGATCGGCGGAAATAGTAATGTCCAAAAGGCCCAGAAAACGGGTATTTTCAGAGTGGGCGTGGCATGCACCCGTCCAGCAGGTTTTTTCGTTATAGATCGGCCTGATCATGCCGAGAACCGTTTTCCCCCGACTGTCAATAAACATCCTGCTGCGGGCCAAGGGGGAGGGGTCATCCAGGGACATTTCATCATTATGGCAGACCATACATGCCGGAGCCCGCTTTTTGTCGAGAGTAGTGCCGATTTCGGCACTTCGGGTGGAAAAGGCCAACATTCCCTCGCGGTTGAGGATTCTGATACGCCCGATCCCCTTCTGTTTGCCCATCTCGCCGATGGTAACCTGGATCTGATTCCGGTCATTTTCCAGCATTTGATGAAAGACAGCTCTGAACATCGTTTCACTCAGATGCTCAAGATCTGACACCGCACTCTGCAGAAAGGCATATTTGAGGGTGGTTATATTGAAATAACCGAAGAGAGCCGAGGTGAACAAGAGGACGATTCCCGTAATCAGCGAAATCTGAACGATCAGTTTCAGACGCATGCCTGTTTTCTCCTCTCCCCTGGTTCGAACTCCAGGGGAAAACCCCTGCTACTCGGAATGATCTCTCACAGAAATCCCCTGTTTTTTCAACATTGCCTGAAAATTGGGCCGCAACATCCCCACATCCCGGGCGGCCCGGGTGACGTTCCAGTTGCTGCGTTCAAGGGCCTGGATAAGGAATGCCCGTTCCACAGGTCCAACCGCCTTTTCCCTGACTTTTCTCTTGGCCTCCTTCAGGCTCTCTGCACTCTGGGGAATGGACTCGGTCATAGTTTCAGGAAGACCGTCGGTGGTGGCCTCAATCTCGAGGTCCTCAGGTTGGATGAGTTTGCTATGGGTAAGCACAACCGCTCTTTCAATAATATTTTCCAACTCCCTGACGTTTCCGGTGAACGGATGCTGCGCCAGGATGGACATGGCGGCCGGCGACACTCCATGGATCTCCTTGTCGATCTCTCCGGAGAATTTTTTCAGGAAATGACCAATAAGCAGGGGAAGATCTCCTTCTCGCTCAATCAGGGGAGGTAGATGAACAGGGATGATGTTCAGTCTGAAAAAGAGATCCTTGCGAAAAAGCCCCTCATCAACCAGATCACTCAGGTCTCTGTTGGTAGCGGTTATGAGACGGATGTCAATGGAAATGGGCTTGGTCCCCCCGATGGGGGTTATGGTAAATTCCTGAAGAACCCGCAACAGTTTTCCCTGGGTGGCCAGACTGATGTTGGAAATCTCATCCAAAAAGAGAGTTCCGCCGTCAGCTACTTTGAACAGGCCCATCTTCGTCTGTACCGCCCCGGTAAAAGAGCCCTTGACATGGCCGAACAGTTCACTTTCCAGCAGGTTCTCCACCAATGATGTGCAGTCAACGGCAACAAAAGGCTTATCACAACGCATGCTGTTTTCATGAATGGCCCTGGCAACCAGTTCCTTACCCGTACCGCTCTGACCGGTGATCAGGACCGTACTATCAGTGGGAGCGACCTGCTTGATTCTGTTATAAACCCTTTGCATCGCTTCGCTCTCGCCGACAAAAATATCAAAACCGGCTTGGCTTGGTCCAACTGCTGGATGACCACGCTGCAGCTGAACGGTTCGCTGTTCCAGCGCTTTTTCGACCATTTCGATCATCTGCTCGGGGGTAAAAGGCTTGGAAATATAATCGAAAGCGCCATTTTTCATCGCATCAACGGCGGTATCAACGGTGGAATACCCGGTGATAATGATGACCGGCACATCAGGCTGCAGGATTTTAATGGCCTTAAGGACCTCTATGCCATCCATTCCCGGCATTTTAAGATCCGTAATGACGATGTTGAACGGCGTTTTCTGGAGCTTTTCGATCGCCCCAAAACCGCTTTCAGACGCCTCCGCCTGGTAGCCCCTGCCCTCCATGACCCGACAGAGCCCTCTCCTGATTACCGCTTCATCGTCAACTATAAGAACTCTTACCCCTGTCATATCCTACTCCTTGAAGATCACAGCTCCATTCACGTCATGGCAATGGCCATCTACAGCTCTCGAACGCATGGCCGGCTTCCCACTCAAGGACATGCTGGTTTGCGCGTGCCTCATTAATGACCTCCAGAGCAGACACTGTAAAGTCATCGTGAAACCGGACTTTCACCTTCATTGTGATGTTGGACTTCACCTGCACGACACACTATTACGAGGAAACTCTTCCGATAGCTACTCCTTTATTCCGGCCCTTGTGAATCAGTACACAGTATAATGTATAAAATGATTTTGTCAACTGTTGCCTGCACCCCGGCAGCACCGCGCCAAAGAAAACTGTGAAAAAGCAGGGTTTACAAACCATAATTAATTCGTTAGACTGGCTCCATAGAGAAAGGCAACAACCAGCAACCAGTAAGGAGGCACGAACATGCTGATCAAAAAAGTATTGACCTTGACGGATGGTTCCGAACTGAGCCGTAGTGCCCTACGCTATGCGGTGGAAATCTGCCGCCAGTTCGACGCAACGCTGTACCTGCTCACTGTGGTGGATAAAGTGCCGTCGTATATTGACGCAGAAATCAGCCACGAGATTTATGAAAAAATGGAGGATGTTCTTAGAAGTGAAGTGGCCAACTGTTCCGGCTACTGTGAGACTTCCGGTCTGGGATGCAAGGCGGAAGTCCGCCACGGGATACCCTACGAGGAGATCATCTCATATGCAGAAGAGATTGATGCAGATCTGATTGTCCTGGCCACCCATGGGCACAGCGGCATTGCCCATGTACTGCTTGGCAGCGTCGCTGAAAAAGTTGTCCGCCATGCTCCTTGTCCGGTGCTGACCGTCCGGCCGAAAGGCAAGGATTGGGAAATTAGCAAACCTGGCTCTTGCGAGGTCTAACCGGCTTACGATCATCTCTATCTCATACTGCTAAAACCCCTGGGTTCCAGGGGTTTTTCATTGCCATTTGATGCCCTTTGCTAAAAGGCATCAAATTGCCAGAAGCGTCAAAACAAAGGGGTCAGGAGGACATTTCCTGTTTTGTAGCAAAGCAGAATATGCTATGCTGACAAAAGATAAGGCATTCTGTACTACGTCTGGAAACCTTCGGGAAAAAATTTGCTGACATCAGCCAAAAAACAATAAGAACATCATGACACTCAAACAACAGCTTATCACCAGCGGTTTAACCGACGGGCAGATCCTCGACAGCCCTGAAGCTCTGCTCTGCTATGGCTATGACGCCACCCGTCAGTGTGGCCAGCCCCAGCTGGCCGTCTTTCCGGAAACCACCGCCCAGGTAGCGGCAGTGATGAAGATCGCTGATCGTGAAAGCATTCCTGTTTTCCCCCGGGGGGCCGGCAGCGGCATGTCAGGGGGATCCGTACCGGTCAGCAAAGGCATGGTTCTTTCCCTGACCAGCATGAAAAACATTATCGAAATTGACCTTGACAACCTGATGGCGGTGGTGGAACCCGGAGTCATCACCCTTGAGCTGCAGGAAGCGGTGATGCGACACGGACTCATGTATCCGCCCGACCCGGCCAGTCTGGCGTTTTCCACCATCGGCGGCAATGTGGCAGAAAACGCCGGGGGTCCCCGGGCAGTAAAATACGGCGTTACCGGCAATTATGTCCGCGGCCTCGAAGTAGTCCTGCCCAACGGCGACATCATCAATACCGGCAACAAATGTGTCAAATCGGTATCAGGCTATGATCTGACCCACCTTTTTGTCGGCTCTGAAGGAACTCTGGGGGTTATTACCCGGATTCTCCTTCAGCTGGTGCCAGCACCGGCCGCAACCGAGACCCTGCTGCTGGCCTTTGCCGAGATGGAAACCGCCGCCCAGACAATTACCGAGATGGTTCGCAACCGGATTATTCCCTCAACCACAGAATTCCTTGACCACCACTCCATTGCCGCCATCCGTGACGCACTCCCTTTCTCCCTGCCGACTGAAGCCCGCACTCTGCTGCTGGTGGAGGTTGATGGTGATCCGGATACCGTCAGCCGGGAAGCGGCGGCAATCCGACAACTGGTTGCCTCCCGCTGTGTTCTGGTGCTGACCGCCACAGACAAAGCTGACCGTGAACTGCTCTGGCAGGCCCGACGATCCCTGTCGCCGGCAATCGCCAAAATTGCCCCTCACAAAATCAACGAGGATATTGCCGTTCCCCGGTCGGCAATACCGGCAGTCCTTAACCGGATTGAAGCCATCTCCCGGGCCACCGCCCTGCCCATTGTCTGTTTTGGTCATGCCGGTGACGGTAATATTCATGTCAATGTCATGCTCGATAAAAACAACCCCCACCAGACCGCCCACGGGGAACAGGCGGTCAGAGAGATTTTCGCCGCCACCATTGAGCTGGGGGGGACTCTGTCCGGTGAGCACGGCATCGGCAACACCAAATCAGCATTTTTTCCCCTGGAATGGAGTCCTGAAACGATCGCGGTAATGCAAAGGGTAAAAAAAGCATTTGACCCCCATAACATTCTGAATCCCGGGAAAATCTTTCCCCCCGCAAACTCATGACGACTGCCATAGATCCCCGAGAAGAACTGAAAAAATGCGTCAAATGCGGCGCCTGCATGGCCGTCTGCCCCATTTACCGGCAAACAGGACGGGAGGAGATGGTGGCCCGGGGCAAACTGGCCCTGATAGAGCGGCATCTTGAACAGGCAGCTGCTATTCCAGCCAGCGACAACCTTTCTCCTTTTTTCTGCCAGGCGGTTGACTACTGCCTGCTCTGCCACTCCTGTGAGGACAATTGCTCCAAAGGGGTATTGATAACTGAAATCATTAAAGGAATCCGCGCCGAGATTACCAGCGAAAAAGGGCTGCACCCGGTGAAAAAATTCTTTTTTTCCCTTTTGCCGGGCAAAACCGGCCGACTGAAAAACCTGCTCAAGATTGGTTGGCTGCTCCAGCTTATCGGCTGGCGCCGACTGCCCGCGGGCAGTGGTTTACGACGGCGGCTGCCCATGCCGCTCACCGATGAGCATACGGTTATCCCGGTTATCCCCCGGCACAACCTGCAGGACCGGCTGCGAAAACGGCAACCACCTGCAGGATTGCCAACCCTGCTCTATTTCCCTGGCTGCGCCACCGGCTACCTGACCCCAAACCTGGGATTGGCGACCATAACGGTACTGGAAAAACTCGGGTTTGCCGCTATCGTCCCCCATGCCTGGGCCTGCTGCGGGGCGGTCACCCAAGGCAGCGGCGACCGGCAGTCATACAACGTGCTGGAGGAGAAAAATCTTGCGATAATCAGGGAACGTCGCACCGATCTCGACCTGGTGGTAACCAGCTGCGCCACCTGCGGCTACACCCTGAAGCACTACCCGTTGCCGGAATCGGTCAAGGTCATGGATATCACCGAATTCCTGTATGAGCAGCGGGAAAAACTGGAAAAGCTCCTGGGCGGGAAATCCCTGGAGGAAAAAGTCACCTACCACAGTCCCTGTCATCTCCGCAGCCAGAAGGTTACCAGGGAACCACGCTGGCTGCTGCAGCTGATGGCAGGTGACCGGTTTGTCGAACTGCAGCATCCTGAACGCTGCTGCGGTTCGGGGGGGTCGTTCGGCATCACCCATAAAGCACTATCCCGTGACATCCTGGGCGAAAAAATGGCTGACCTTGAACATTCAGGGGCCGGCATTATAGCCAGCGGCTGTCCCGGCTGTCTGATTCAGTTGCGGGAAGGCATCCATTATGCCGGCCTGCCGGCAACTGCAGAACACCCCATTACCCTCCTCGCCCGCCTCCTTTCCTGAAGAACCACCGCTCTCCGGCCCAACCATTGCACCTGCCATGCCGCTTTCATCCGGCTGCCGCGAGCCCATGTCGGTAATTCTCAACCGGCTCAAGACAAGCGTTTATCCGCATCACTCAGAGCGCCTCTCAGCCGGAAGCTCTTCGTCTCTGCCAGGGCAAATCCTCATAGACCAGTGATCGTTCAATAAGGCATTCATCCCTGTGGCCTGCAATGGGAGATCTTACATGAAATCTGATCAATAACTATATAATAATATAGGATTTATTGAATAATTATCGGTAAAAAAAAGCTAAACTTTTTATCCAGCCAAACGATAAGATAAAAAAACCATAGCTCAAAAGCGGAATAAAGAAATGATCAAACAATCAGGGTCAGATCACCCAACACCATCTTCAGCAAGGATTACTGGTCATGCTGGTCTGGCTGGTTTGCAGCCTGATTCTTCCCGGGACCATTCTGGCCGATAAACATATAATAATATACAACTTTTCATATTATTATCAATAAAGGTAGTTTTTCTTCCTGACCAGTCAATAAAATAGAAAAATTATATTTTCAGAAAGGAATAAAACAATGGAAAACAATCAGTGTCAGATCACCCAACACCATCTTCAGCAAGGATTACTGGTCATGCTGG
>JAFGSY010000023.1 GCA_016934315.1 Candidatus Anaeroferrophillus wilburensis
CAAAAAATTTGAACTGACCGATTCGGCAGCGTAAATCACCTTTTGCCCAAGAGGCTCAACTGTAAGGAAGGTCCTTGACTTTTACACATCAGGGAATTGTAGTCGTCGACAACGGCAGCACCGACGGTACCCAGGAAGCCGTCCTGAAAGCCAAGATCACCCTGGTTCACGAGCCAAGGAAAGGCTATGGCAGCGCCTGCTTACGCGGCATGAACCACGTGGCGAAACAAAAGGAAAAACCTGAAATCGTTGTTTTTCTTGATGGCGATTATAGTGATTATCCCCGCGAAATCGACCTGCTCCTCGATCCCATTCGCACTAACGAAGCCGATTTTGTCATCGGTTCCCAAACCAGATATCCAGCCGGGCGTTCGGCCCTGACGCCCCAGGCCCGGTTCGGCAACTGGCTGGCAAGCAAACTGATCCAATGGTGCTGGCATGCCACGTTTACCGACCTTGGCCCTTTCAGGGCTATTCGCTATCAAAGCCTCATGAGTTTGCAGATGCAGGATCAGACCTTTGGCTGGACAGTGGAAATGCAGATCAGGGCTGTCAAAAAGGGACTGCGGATCAGGGAGGTGGCCGTATCTTACCGCCAGCGCATCGGCAAATCAAAAATCAGCGGGACGGTAAAAGGCACGGTACTGGCCGGTTGCAAAATTCTATCCACTATTTTTAAGGAAAAATTTTTACTGCCGGGATGACGACTTCATCACTCATCCCAATGGTAAGCAACATTGCTATTCATATTACCTATTGGACACCCAGTAAAAAAAATTGTAGATAGCGTCTTTTAGCATACAAAATATTCATGCATACCAGGCAAAAAATACTGCCGAGAAAGATATCTCTTTACCATGCATCACCTGACCACCTTGCCCTGGTCCGTCAAAGCCTACTATCTGGTTCTTACCTGTCTGGCCATATTCTGTTTGCACCGTTTATTCCTGGTTGTCCTTTACTATCGTAAAAAAGGCTCATTTCGCAGCGATCCGCCTCTTCTGCAACCCTTGCCGCCAGTTACTATCCAGCTGCCGGTCTATAATGAAAAATATGTTGTCCAGCGCCTGATTGAAGCCAGCTGCAGCCTTGACTATCCCAACGAGCTGCTGGAAATCCAGGTGCTGGATGACTCAACCGATGAGACCTCGGACATCATCCGGCAGATAGTTCAGCACAAAAAAGCCGCCGGGATTCATATTCATCATCTGCAGCGTCAGTCACGGACCGGCTTCAAGGCCGGAGCCCTGGCATACGGAATGGGAAAGGCCAAGGGTGCATTCATCGCCATTTTTGACGCTGATTTCATCCCTCCGGCAGATTTTCTCACCGCAACCATCCACCAATTTTCCGATCCGCAGGTAGGCATGGTACAGACCCGCTGGGATTATGTGAACCGCAACTACTCTCTGCTTACCAGAATCCAGGCATTACTGCTCGACGGCCACTTTGTCATTGAACATGCGGCTCGCTTCCTGTCCGGAAGATTTTTCAACTTCAATGGTACGGCCGGCATCTGGCGCCGGGAAGCCATTGTTGATGCCGGCGGCTGGCAGCATGACACGCTGACCGAAGATCTTGATCTCAGTTATCGGGCCCAACTGCGGGGTTGGCGCTTTATCTTCCTGAACGATGTAACGGTAGCCAGCGAGCTGCCGGTTGACATCAATGCCTTCAAAACTCAGCAGCACCGATGGGCCAAAGGTTCGGTGGAAACGTTGACCAAACTGGCCTTCCCCATTCTCACCAGCAAACAACCATGGAAAGTGAAAATTGAAGCGATCTATCACTTGTCCGGCAATCTTGCCTACGTGCTGGTTGTGCTCCTGGCCCTCCTCATGTATCCGTCGGTACTCGGGCGCTTTGACCTTCAATGGCAGCTTCTCCTGACCCTGGATCTGCCGCTGTTTTTCTGCTCCTTCCTCACGGTTGCCATTTTCTTTCTGGCGGCGCAAAAAGAAAGCGGCAACCTGCAGCGGACAACCGTTATTCTGCTGCCTTTAACCATGGCCATGGGTGTCGGCCTGGCAATCAACAACGCGAAAGCGGCGCTGGAAGCCCTTGTTCATCATAAAACCCCTTTTATCCGCACGCCAAAACTCGATGTTACCGGCAAAAAGGCTGTCTGGAGACCGGGAACCTACCACTGTCGGATGATGGCTATTCCCATTCTGGAACTTATGATGGGCTTTTATTTTCTCCATATTATGCTGGTGGTGGCCGTCATGGATAAATATCTCCTGCTCCCATTCCTGCTGCTCTTTTTTGTCGGTTTTATGATGAGCGCCGTCTTCAGTTTTTACCACAACGCTGCAGCCATCATCCACGGCGGAAGAACAGCATGAGCACCCCGCACCCACTGCTGCAGGATTGCATCGAATGCGATAAGTGTACCAAATCATGCTCTTTTCTCCAGCGGTATGGCAATCCCAGGGCCATCGACCAACAGCTGGCAGCTCATTTTGACCCCCTCATCCCTTATTCCTGCTCATTGTGCAGCAGATGTCAGACCGTCTGTCCGGTCAACATCCGGATTAAGGATTATTTTCTTGAACAACGCCGGCAGGCTGTACAGCGGCAGCAGGGCCCCCTGAAAGCGCACCAGGGGTTGCTGCGTTACGAAACGATGGTCAACTCCCGGCTGTTTACCGCCTACGCCATCCCGCCTGAGGCCAGGAGAGTCATCTTCCCCGGCTGCGGCGCCATCGGCAAGAATCCGGCGACGATCAAAAAGCTGCATGCGTTTCTGGAACAGGAGCTTGGGGAACCGATTGGCATCGTGCTGGATTGCTGCCTGAAGATCTCCCATGATCTTGGCCGGCAGCACTTTTTCAACACCCGGTTCTCCGGTAAAATCAAAAAGCTGCAGGATAACGGCGTGGAAGAGGTTATCACCTTGTGCCCAAGCTGTACGGATGTGTTCAACGCCTATTCCCCGTTGCGAACGACACCGGTATATCGCTACCTGGCAGCCGCGCCCAGCAGCCGGAAATCATTGCCGGAGCGGCGCTATGCGGTTCATGACCCCTGCGTTTTACGTTATAACAAACAAGTACAGGAAGACGTCCGCACCCTGATCAAGCAGGGGCAGGCGGAGGTCATGTCGATGCCCCACGAACGGCAGAATGCTCTGTGCTGCGGCGAAGGCGGCGGCGTCTGCCATGTCGACCCCAGCCTGCCGGCGGCCATGAAAGCAAAAAGACTGCAGGAGACCGACCAGCCGCTGGTGGTCTACTGCTACGCCTGCCGGGATTTCCTGGCCAACGATCGCGTGGACGTCGAGCATATTCTCGACCTGCTTTTTGAAACCACAATGGCCACCCCCGCATGGAAAACCTGGGTCAACCGTTTTTCCCTCAAATGCACCTTCATATCTCATGGGCGGAAAAATAAATAATCTTTTCCGGAGATGCCCCGACATCCCTTTACTCGAGAAATACTACAGATGAAAAAACATCTAAAACCCCTGATTTTTCTCCTTTTCGTCGCCGCGGTTCTGGTCGCCATCCGACAGTTCAACCTCAGCCAGCACCTCAACCAGGAGGCCTTGCAGGCATTTCTGGAGCGAACCGGCGGCTGGGCACCATTATTTTTCATGGCTCTTTATGCCGTCGCGCCGGCTTTTTTTCTCCCCGGCCTGCCCTTGACCCTGGTTTCAGGCATCCTCTTCGGCCCCGTCTGGGGAGTAGTCTATGCCATTATCGGAGCCACCATCGGCGCCACCATCTCCTTTCTTCTGGCCCGCTACCTGATCAAGGATTGGATTTCCCAGAAAATCAAAGGAACAAAACTGGAACACTTGTACGAACGAGTCGAACAGGAAGGCTGGAAGCTGGTGGCCTTTACGCGGCTGATTCCCTTGTTTCCCTTTAACCTGCTCAATTATGCCTTTGGCATCACCACGGTAAAGACCAGCCATTACATCCTCACCTCGTTTATCTGCATGCTGCCGGCCTGCATTGCCTACGTCGTCTTCGGCAGTTCTCTTATCGACCTCATCCAGGGAAGAATATCAAAAGAATTCATCATCGGCATTCTTTTGATCATCGCTTTGAATATTCTGGTCCTGGCAATCAGAAAGAAGAGGGGGCAGCAGTCATGAAAGCACCGGTCACCCTCTTTGGGCTGTTTCTGCTGCTCCTGCTGCTCATCCCCTGTTCACCAGCGCAGGCAGCCATGTTCATGTCACCTGAAGCACTCAACGATAGAATGAATAACCTTGATGACATAGTCATCATTGACACCCGCAGCACGTTCGCTTTTTTCAAAGGGCACATCAAGGGTGCCATCCATCTGGACAGTGGTTGTGGCGGCGGACTCTGCCGCCGGCAGCATGAACTGCCCTGCGTTCTTAAGGATGATGCCGAGATTGTCGCTCTATTGCAGGAAAAAGGGATCTGTCCGCAAAAACAGGTCATTCTTTATGGCGACCGGGACAACTGGGGGGCTGAAGGTCGACTGTATTGGCTATTGGAAAAACTCGGTTTTCAGCAGCTGGCGGTCCTCGACGGCGGCTTTGCCGGATGGCAGCGGCTGAAACTTCCCAGCGCATTGCTGCCGTCCGGAAACCTGCCGTCCTGCGAAGGCACGTTTCCGGTCGAAGGCCGGATTCCAAGACTTTCAGCCGCCGAACTGTCTGCCCGGATAAAGCAGGGACAGGCACTGGTCATTGACACCCGGACCATGGAAGAGTTCCAGGGCGCGGTCCTCTATGGAGAAAAACACGGTGGACATCTGCCTGGCTCCTATCACCTCCACTGGCTAGACCTGGTCACCGATGACTATCGCTTGAAAGCACGGCCGCAGCTCTTTCAGCTGCTCGCCGGCCAGGGGATTCCCATGCCCGAAGAGATGGGCGACCGGACCATCGTCACCCTCTGTACCGGCGGCGTCCGCTCCGGATTTTTGTACCTGGTGTTGAAATACCTGGGTTATCCCCGGGTGGAAAATTATGACAACGGCTTCTGGGAATGGGCACTGGAAGATCTGCCGGTGGAAAAGTGATGACAAGCCGGACCCGGTTCCAGGCACGATGATGGCAGCTGCTCCAGAATAGTGGTGTTTTATTGCCTGGGATGCCGTAATCGCAGTGCACCAAGGGTTTTTACCACGTACCAGCCGGCCGGCAGATAGATCAGCCCGGTGACCAGATACTGCTCCTGCCAGATGCCTGCCTGGAGGTAGCGCTCCAAGACCACATAGGAAAAAGGCAGGAAAGAAACAAAAAGAAATAATTCGAGGACCGGCTCCAGGACGAGAAACGGCAACAGCCAGAGGCCATACCAGGGATGCACGGTGGGGGAAACCAGCAGCAGGCCGAAAAAAAGCCAGACCTGACGGCGATACCTCCGGGGCTCGTAGATATTCACCAGAACCCAGAAGACGGCATAACCGCCGGCAAGCAGAAAACGCAGCGCCAGGTGGTTGTTGACAAAAAAGGTCCCCAACGTATAAAGGCTGGCATTGAATTGCCAATGCTGGGCATAGGTTGACAGTGAGGAAAAAGGGGAAGAACCCGTGAGAACAAAGGGAAGATAGACAAGAACAATCACCGTTGCCAACCCCAGCAGTGAACCTTTTCGGCGGCATTCACCCACCATGATCAAGGGCACAAATTTTGTCAGGACGGCAGCGGCCAGCGCCAGGCCGGCTGCTCCCCAGCGGCGGCCGGCAAACAAAAGGAGGGTCAACATCATAGCAGCCACCATGACTGCTTCATGATGACCGCTCCAGGAAATCTCCATAAGCGGCAGCGGATGCATGACATACAGCATGATCCGGCGGCGGGGCAGATGCTCACGAGATAACAGCCAGAACATCACCGTAACTGCCAGCAGGTCAAAACCGGTCATTACTATTTTATAAAAAACCGGCGAATAATACAGCCAGCCGATCACTGCGTTGATAGCCAGCATGAGCGGCGGATAAATGGCAGTCAAAGATGGATGATTGATGAACGGATAATAGGTATCCCGCAGAAATGCCAGCGTGTCACTGTCGGGAGGCAGCAGGTAGGGGTTGAAGCCATGACGAATTATTTTCCCCTCCCACAGGCAGCGGTACAGATCATCAGAGAGCAAGGGCGCTTTCGCCAGCAGCAGGCATCTGCCCAGCAGGGCAATGGCAATCAGCCAGGCAAGATCACCATGGGAAAGGATTGATAACCGGCGTGCCATAAAGGCATAACCGATCAGCAGCAAGCCATAGCCAGTCAGGAAAGGAACATTGGCAAAACGGCTGATCATCGCCAGAACCATGATTCCCAACAGATAACAGCCATACATGATGATTTTATCACTCATGACCCCCCATAGCACAACAGCAAGGATGCTTCCAACAAAAACAACTCGCTGCCGACATGCCTTCCGCCTCGGGGGCAGTGGCATCAAGCGGACCTTCATGAGCCAAAACAGGGAAAAGAAACCATGTTGAACAAAATCAAGGCAACCGCGCCAGTAGTGACACCATACGATCCCCGGCAATGGACCAGGCTGGGAAAAAACGCCATTCCCCTTTATGTCAATCGTGACAAACCGGACTGGTTTGTTCCCAATCGGGCCGGGGATGAGCTTCTGAGGGCTCTGGCTCAGGGAGCGCCCGTGCCGTCCGATCCCGAAACCCAGCTTTTTCTGCAGCGGCTGCCGGAAAGTCAACCTGTCGAGCTGTCTCTGCTGCCCACCTCGTTAACCACAGATCATCTGCGGGAATGCTGGCTGCATATCACCAACAACTGCAACCAGGCTTGCAGCCATTGCCTTTTTTCCTGTGCTCCCGGCAGAAAGGAAGAATTGAGTATTGAGCACATTGTTCCCCTGGCCGATGAGGCGACTGCCCTGGGCTGCCGGGTTTTCGCCCTGACCGGCGGGGAACCGCTGGTTCACCAGCACTTTGCCGCCATTGTCAACCACCTGCTGTCAGGGCCGGACATCCACGTGGCGGTTCTGACCAACGGCTTGCTGCTGCGGCGCTATGCCGACGATCTTTCGCATTGGCCGGCAACCAATTTTCATCTGCAGATCAGCATTGACGGTATCGGTGCGGCCCATGACCGTTTCCGGGGCCATGGAGCTTTTGTCCGCTTAATGACGGAACTTGCCTGGCTGAACAGCCAGGCCGTTCCCTTTACCCTTTCCATGTGCGTCACGGATGACAATCTCCAGCAGATGCCGGCAATGATTGATCTGGCCGCTGAGGTTGGCGCTGCCAACGTTCACTTCATGTGGTACTTTATCCGCGGCCGTGGGCAGGTCGAATCCTTCGTGCTGCCGACAAAGATCTTTTCCCAGTTGCAGGCGGCAGAAGCCCGGGCGGCACAACTGAATATCGGCATCGACAACCTTGAAGCCCTGAAAACCCAGATTTTTGCGCCTCCGGGAACCATCCACTGGTCCGGCTCCTCCGCCTGGGAATCCGTGGCCATCGGTCCGGATCGACGTTTGTACCCTTCGCCGGCCCTGATCGGCATTCCGGAACTGGGCCATGAAATAACTGCCGATCTGGCAACATCCTGGCGCACCAGCCCGATCTTTGACACTGTCCGCCACGCTTCAGCAACCACGCTTGATCATCCTTTGCGATTTATCTTAGGCGGCGGCGATCCCGATCACAGCTACATGCACGGCGGCACCTTTTCCGGCAATGATCCCTATTGGCCCCTCTATGAAGAAACGGCCCTGTGGCTGATAACCCGGGAAGCGGCACGACAGCCCGACAGCGGCAGCCCGGGTCTCAGGCTCAAGATGGGTGATGTTTTGGAAAGCTGCGGTGCTCATGGCCGGGAAGCCCTGGTGCACAGCAATTGCCTGCTTTCCCTCACCCAGCCCAACAGCCGAGCGGTCGTTAAATCCTTCTACAGCAGCGCGGCGGCATCTCCCAACCAGGATATCCTCAACCCGGTGGATTATCCCGCTGAACTCGTCTCCCATATTCCTCAAGCCTCACGAGTGCGCAGCTACGGTTGCGGCAGCCCGGTTCTTGATGCGGAGCTGGAACCGGGAGAATATCTGGTAGATCTTGGCAGCGGCAGCGGGGTGGAATGTCTCATTGCTGCCCGCCTGGTGGGACGGGAAGGAAAAGTCACCGGCATTGATATGCTTGAACCAATGCTGGACCTTGCTGAAAAAAGCGCCCGCCTGGTCCGCAAAAACCTGGGGTTTGACAACCTGACCTTCACGAAAGGCTACCTTGAGGATCTGCCTCTGGATGACCAGACCGCCGATGCCGTCATCTCCAACTGCGTTCTCAACCTGTCAACCAACAAGAGACGGACATTCAGTGAAATCTATCGGGTCATAAAGCCGGGCGGACGCCTGGTGGTTGCCGACGTGGTGTGTGAAACGGAACCTGATCCAAAAATCCGCAGCGATGAAACCCTGCGGGGTGAATGCATCGCCGGCGCCATGACCCAGAAAGATCTTTTTGGTCTGTTGCGGGAGTCAGGCTATATCAATCTGCGGGTTCTCAAACGATTCCCCTACCGGATTGTGGACGGGCACCATTTTTATTCTCTGACCTTCATGGCCCGGAAGCCGGAACCGGGAAAAACAGTAAAAATGATCTATCGTGGTCCTTTTACTGCCGTCCTGGCCGCCGACAACCACCTGCTGGCGGCCGGCATGACCTATGAGTTGCCTGACAGCCTGCTGACAGGGTGTGGTGAAGAAATTTTCAGGCTTGATGACCACGGATTTGTTACCAATGTAGATTTGGGAGAATCCTGCTGCGCTCTGCCGCCGGAAGCGTTCAGCGACCAGCAGAAGCCGACCTCACCGGCCGGGGAAGCTGGCCGGCGAGCGGTGGACTGCATGGTCTGTGGCGAACCGCTTCTGTATCTGAATGCCGATGAAGAAAAAATCTGCTACTATTGCGGCCAACGTTTGGCGGCCAATGCCGTTTGCCGGGCCGGACATTTTGTCTGCGACCGCTGCCACAGCGAAGATGCCCTGCAGATCATCGAACATCTGTGCACCACCACCGCTGCAACGGATATGATCGCTTTGCTGCAGCAGATTCGCAGCCATCCCAAAGTACCCGTTCATGGCCCTGAGCATCATGCCCTGGTCCCGGGAATTATCCTGGCAACCTATAAAAATCTCGGGGGGGAGATAACCACTGACACCATCAGAACCGGAATCTCCCGTGGCGCCAAGGTGCCGGGCGGTTTCTGCGGATTCTATGGCGCCTGCGGCGCGGCATTGGGGGTCGGAATCGCCTTCGGCCTTATTCTCCTGTCAACCCCGCTCAAAGCATCAGCCCGGCAGCAGATTCAGCACGCCACCCAAACCTGCCTGGCGGACATTGCCGCCCTGGAAGCCGCACGATGCTGTCAGCGAGATTCCTGGCTGGCCCTGCGCAAAGCCGCGGAAATCTCCCAAACGCTGCTGCCCCTTTCATTGCATGCGGAGGCACCGCTGCGCTGCCGGCAGATGGGCGTCAATCCTACCTGCATCGGCTCCGACTGTCCTTTATTCCCATGAAAAAGCGGCCCGACAGATCCCAAAGCCCGGCCACCATGGTTTTTGCCGCACCTGTCTCCCCCGGCTGCCGAAGATGCAGCCTGCTGCCCATTGCTGTTACCTATCGACCCAGCCTCTTTGATTGGAATTAACATTTTGACATGATGGTAGGCAACCAGTACATCTCGATGTACATTTGTTATCCACATTATAAATAATACAAAAAAGGGGAGAGGGGAAATGAACAAATTAATGCTGCTGGCTGTTCTGGTCTGCTTTATCGTCGTGCCAGGTTCCAAGGCATTTGCCGGTGCCTGGGCCATGCCCAAGGGTAAACTCTACAGCCGGCTGTCATACAACAAGTATGAGGCTAAGAAATTTTTTGATGAGGATGGAGATACTCGTTCCTCATCACCGGGCGACGGCCGGGGGCGCCACTTTGAATATATTGAAGACCGGTACACCCTCTACCTGGAATACGGCTTGCTGGAGAACATCACCCTGCTGGCTTCGATTGATTCAAAAAATGCTGAATGGACGTACAAACGTGGTGGCATCCCGCCGGTACCAGTGGAAAAATCAGCCCAAACCAATGGCATCGGCGATATTCAATTGGGGGTCAAATACCAGTTTTTCTCCTCTGATATCGGCGTATTGTCTCTCCAGGGCCTGTTGAAAACGGCGGAAGCCTATGATCATCGTCATACAGGCGACTTGGAGATTCAGTTGGGAGACGCTCAGGATGATTATGAAGTACGGCTTATGTATGGACGGTCACTCTACCCGTTGATTCCCGGTTATTGCAACCTTGAGACCGGCTACCGCTGGAGAACCCAGGACCCGGCTGATGAGTTTAAATATCTGGCTGAAATCGGCGTTGATGTCACCAAGATGATCTATCTCAGGGCCAAACTGGATGGCAGCCTTGACATGGGGAATGGTGACGACGTTGCCACTCTCGCGTATGACGCCAACGGCAATGAAGTGGAGCTGGGCAAACTGGAACTGACAGCCGGCATAAAGCTTTCCCAGCAGTGGGGATGCGAATTGAGCTGCACGAATGATCTGTACGGTAAAAACACCACCAAAGGCACCACCTATTCTTTTGCCCTGACTTTTATCGGTTTTTAATGTCCTGATGCACCAATGTATTCCGTTACAAAAGCGGAGTGCTCGATTGCCTACCAAGACAACAGCGGCGATCGCATAGCGCCATCGTTGTCAATGACAAGACAGCCTTTGTGGCCGGAGTCTGCCGCATCAAGATGCCTTAGAAGTTCAAAAGCCCCGCTTAACGCAGGGCTTTTCCTTTCAAGAATCAGGGTTTTCTGTCGATAACATTATACTGGCTAGAGTTCTCCATCCTTTTTGCATTCCAGGAAGACCACGGCAATCAGGACCATGAATACCACCATCTCCCAGGACTCATGCCAGCCGGAATATGTTGGAGAGAGAAACCATGCGAAATCGATTTTTGCAA
>JAFGSY010000024.1 GCA_016934315.1 Candidatus Anaeroferrophillus wilburensis
CCCCCCCCCTTTTTAATATGGATGGATAAAAGCTTGCACTATATACCAATCAGCACAAACCCCTGTCAAGCAAAAACTCAGCTGGCATGGGCTTTATCTGGCTGTTTGCGGCTTTTTTTCCTTTTTTCAAAAACCAGGATGGGAGAACCGCCACCTTCGATAACATCCTCTTCAATAACACACTTACTCGCGTCCATATCAGGCAGGTCATACATGATATCGGTCATCACATTTTCAATGATTGAACGCAAGCCCCGGGCTCCGGTTTTCTGTTCAGTTGCCTTGTGGGCAATGCACCGCAAGGCATCATCACTGAACTCAAGCTCCACGTTATCCATGGCAAAAATCTTTTTATACTGTTTGGCAAGGGCGTTTTTCGGCTCGGTCAAAATCTTTACCAATGCCTCTTCATCCAATTCTCCCAAAGCAGAAATCACCGGCAAGCGACCGATAAACTCCGGTATAAGGCCATATTTCAGTAAATCCTCGGGTGTCACCTGGGTAAAAAGCTCCTCGGTGCTTAAATCATTCTTGCCCTTGATGGCCGAATTGAACCCCAGGACATTGCCCCGCAGACGCCGCTGGACAATCTCTTCCAGACCGTTGAAGGCCCCGCCACAGATAAAAAGGATGTCACGGGTATCCAGTTTGATGAACTCCTGCTGAGGATGCTTCCGCCCCCCCTTGGGAGGAACATTGGCAATCGTCCCCTCAAGAATCTTCAGCAAAGCCTGCTGAACCCCCTCGCCAGAAACATCGCGGGTAATGGAAGGACTGTCACCCTTGCGGGTAATCTTGTCTATCTCATCTATGTAGACGATGCCGCGGGAAGCCAACTCAACATCATAATCAGCCGCCTGCAACAGGGCTACGAGGATATTTTCCACATCCTCGCCCACATAGCCGGCTTCCGTAAGGTTGGTGGCATCGGCAATCGTGAAGGGAACCTGCAGAATACGGGCCAGGGTCTGGGCCAAAAGGGTTTTCCCGCAGCCGGTGGGTCCGATAAGGACAATATTGCTTTTCTGCAGTTCCACATCCTGATCGCCGGCATACTCTTGGGAAGCGATACGCTTATAGTGGTTGTAAACGGCGACCGCCAGCTTCTTTTTGGCCTTCTCCTGGCCGATGACATACTCATCGAGACTGTCATTGATCTCTTTAGGGGTGGGAATATTTTCCCGAAAGCGGCTCAGAGATTCCTTTTCCAGCTCACCGGAAATAATATTATTACAGAGTTCAATACACTCGTTGCAGATAAAAACAGACGGACCGGCAATCAGTTTCTTAACGCTATTCTGGTCTTTGCCGCAAAAGGAACATCTGAGCAAACCGTTTTCTTTATCTCGCTTCATTATTTCAGCACCTTCTCCTGAACCGTACGATGCTCTATAACTTCGTCAATTACGCCGTAATCTTTAGCCTGTTCTGCTGACATGAAATAATCCCGGTCAGTATCACTCTGGATATGCCGCATGGATTTTTTGGTATGATGATGGAGAATCTGGTTCAGGGCTTTTTTCAACCGCAAAATCTCTTTGGCATGGATCTCCACGTCAGATGCCTGACCGGAAACCCCGCCCATGACCTGATGCAGCATAATCGTTGAATGGGGCAGGGCGTACCGCTTCCCCGGGCTGCCGGCAGCCAACAGCAGGGCACCCATACTGGCCGCCTGGCCGACACAGATCGTCGTCACATCAGGCTTAACGAACTGCATGGTATCATAGATCGCCAGGCCGGCCGACACTACCCCACCGGGAGAATTAATGTAAATATTAATATCCTTGTCAGGATCATCAGCCTCCAGGAAGAGAAGCTGGGCGATAATCCCGTTGGCAACCTGATCATCGATGGGCGTACCAAGGAAAATGATCCGGTCCCTGAGGAGCCGCGAATAGATATCATAGGCCCGTTCACCTTTCGGGCTCTGTTCGACAACAATAGGCACATAACTCATGACTCTTCCTTGACCTCTTCCGGATTCTTGTAGATCCCGTTGTCCAGCAGGCGGGCAATCAATTTATCCATCGCCACCTGGGTTCTCAGGTTTTCTTCCAGCTCAGCCTCACGCCCTTTATAGTGCTCACTCAAGGACCGGGGATCCCGTCCTGACTGGTAGATTAAATTATGCAACTGCTTGCTGATCTCCTCCTGGGTGGCGGTAATCTCCTCTAGTTCTGCCAACCGCTCCAAAATCAAGGTATTCTTTACCGTTTCAACGGCATCCTCTTTGACCTTGTCCTGATTAGCATCAACCATCTGTTCAACCATCCCCTGTTCCAACCCCTGGGCCAGATAGCGGGACTTCATGGCCTGCAGCATTGCCTGCTGCTCGTTTTCAACCAAACACTCAGGAATCTCAAAATCAACCATAGCCCGCAACTTGGTCAGCATGGCATCAACCGTTTTCCGCTTGGCCATCTCTTCTTTTCTGGATCGTGCCCCTTCAGCGATTTTCCCCCGCAGTTCGGCCACCGTGGTAATTTCCCCGGCAGAAACATCGGCAGCGAAATCATCGGTAATCTCCGGCAGGGTTTTCTCCTTGATCTCTTTGACGGTAACGGTAAAAACTGCCGGTTTGCCGGCCAGTTCGGCTTTGGGATAATCTTCAGGAAAGGTTACCTCAATATCCCGCGTCTCATCCAGCGGCAGTCCCGGCAGCTGATTTTCAAGATCAGGGATGAAGGTACCGGAACCCAGTTCCACCGTGTAACCGGAAGCGGAACCACCGGGAAACGCTTCCCCATCTATCTTGCCGCTGAAATCAATCACCAGCGTATCCCCTTCACGGGAAGGACGATCTTCAACCGGCACATATTCGGCGTACGCCTGACGCAGGCTTTCCATCCCCTCATCAATCTCCTGGTCAGTAACCTCAGCTGGATAGCGCTCCAGTTCCAGACCAAGATAGCCATCAATCTCAAATTCTGGCTTTACTTCAACGGTTGCCTCGTACGAAAGATAATCATTGTTCTCACCAAAAGAAAGGTTTTCCACTTGTGGAAATGCCAGGGGAACAATATTTTTTTCATTCAGGGCTTCAAGATAGGAGCTCTGGACCAGGGCTTCCATAACCTCAACCCTCATCTGCTCATCATACAGCGATTTCACCATGCTGACCGGCACTTTTCCGGGCCGGAAACCCTTGACCCTGGCCTTTTTGCGGTATTTCTTCAGGGCCTTTTCCATCTCACCATGGATTCGCTCCTGATCAACGGCAACCGCAATCTTTTTCTTCACCCCACTCAGGTCAGTAACCGTAATTTCCATCTGACAAACCTCAACAGCAATATATTAACAGTTAGCCGAGTCCAACCCCGACATCATCCTTCCAAACCGGTAGCAGCAACATACGAAAACCAACGCACCGCCAAGCTCCATGCAACCACCTGCTGACATACTTTGATGGAAAAACGGTAAAAAGCATGTGAAGCGGTTCAGGTGCCGGTAACGGCCTGGTAGGTCAATGGTGCGAGAGGGGGGACTTGAACCCCCACGGTAAAACCGCTAGATCCTAAGTCTAGTGCGTCTGCCAATTCCGCCACTCTCGCAAGGAGACAAAAAAAGCCACAGGAAGGCTGCTGCAATGGGATAAGGCAACAAGCCAGCCTTTCCTCCCTCCTGTGACCAATGCAATGCAGATGGTGAGCCGTGAAGGAATCGAACCTTCAACCTACTGATTAAGAGTCAGTTGCTCTGCCAATTGAGCTAACGGCCCCCACAGATACAGGCATTCCGCCGCCAAGCTGCGGAATGTAGTCGTATAATGAAAAACCGCTATTTTGTCAAATCTTTTTTCTTCCTTCTTGTCCCGAATGACCATGCATGCTATGGGAAATGGAAACATTTCACCTCCACTAGTGTAGGTTAGGCATGGATCATCAACCCCGTTCATATCCCCCCATAACCGCTGAACGGCAGGTCAGCCCGTCAGCGGCATTCTCACCTCTGGTTATTGACTATTTTCAGCATCCTCGAAATCTGGGACAGATGGACAAGGCCGATGGCCACGCCGGCGGTCGCGGGCCGTGTGGTGATGCCATGTGGATGTGGCTGAAAATATCCAGGCGGGACACCACCGAGATTATCACCAAGGCAACGTTTGTCAGCGACATCTGCATCGGGGCCCTCTCCTGCGGCAGCCGGCTGACGGAGATGGTGATCGGCATGGATGTCCAGCAGGCAATGCAGATCACCCCGGCAGCGCTGCTCGCCGCCCTGGATGGTCTGCCCGAACAAGAGCAGCACTGCGCCGCCCTGGCCGTTAAAACCCTGAAAGAAACCATCCGCAACTACCACGAAAACCGGGCAGCCGGCTGGAAGCAGCTCTATCGGCGGTAGCCGGGATGGTTGTCAGGCCGGTTATCGTTTCCAGAAGGTTGGCGTCAGCAGCACCAGGACGGTATAGATCTCCAGCCGACCCACCAGCATGGCAAGACTCAGAACCCATTTGACATAGTCGGGATAATGGGCGTAGTTGCCCGTTGGCCCCACCCGGCCGAAACCGGGACCAATATTGCCCACCGTTGCCAGGGAAGCAGACAGGGACGTGACAATGTCGGCCCCGGAGGTGGCAACCACAAAGGTCACCAGGAGAATAATGAAGATATAGAGGAAGAAAAAGCCGGAAATCGCATACGCAATGTTTTTGCGCACCGGATTGCCACTGAGCTTCAAGGTAAAAATGCCTTTCGGATGAACGAGATACTTCATCTCGTTCATCCCCTGTTTGAGCAAGGTAACGATCCTGATCACCTTGATCCCGCCACCGGTGGAACCGGAGCACCCACCCACAAACATCAGCACGAAAAGAACCAGCTGGGCCATCGTCGGCCACTGTTCATAGTTGGCAGTCGCATAGCCGGTGGTGGTCAGGATGGAGGCAGATTGAAAGGCAGCATAGCGGAAGCTGGTAAAAAGATCATCATAGACCCGATGGTTGAGATTGAGGGTCATGATCAGAACTGAACCGGCAAAAATCACCAGGTAAGCCTTGAGTTCCGTATCGCCGAAGACTTTTTTCGCCCGGCCGGTAAGCAGCTTGAAGTGCAGGGTAAAATTCATCCCGGCCACCAGCATAAAAAGGGTAATCACCAAATCCAGATAGGCTGAGCCATAATGGCCGACGCTGCCATTTTTCGGCGAAAAACCGCCAGTGGCAACCGTGCCAAAGGTGTGGGTCAGAGCATCAAAAAAACTCATGCCGCCGGCCATGAGCAAGATGGTTTCCACAATGGTGATCCCCAGATAGATATACCAGAGATATTTTGCCGTTTCCGTTATCCGGGGGGTGATCTTGTCAACGGTGGGACCGGGGGCCTCCGCTTTCACCAGCTGCAACCCACCGACTCCCAGCAATGGCAGAATCGCAACCGTCAGCACCACAATCCCCATCCCACCAAGCTAATGGGTCAAAGATCGCCAGTACAACATGGATTTGGGCAGTGATTCAATCTCGGTCAGAATGGAAGCTCCGGTGGTGGTAAATCCGGACATGGTTTCAAAAAAGGCATCGGGATAGTGGGCAATAGTGCCGCTGAGATAAAAGGGCAACGCCCCCACCAGAGAAGCCATCAGCCAACCAAGGACGACAAAGAGCAAACCATCCCTGATCGACAAGGACTCTTTTGCCTTGCCTTTCACCAGCGACAGAAGCGTTCCACAGACCGTAAGCACCACTAGCACCGGCAGCAGAAAACCTACCATTGCCTGCCGCTCGCCGTACCACCAAGCCACCAGCGCTGAGGAAAACATGAAAAAGGAGGT
This sequence comes from Candidatus Anaeroferrophillus wilburensis, assembly GCA_016934315.1. NCBI lineage: Bacteria > Deltaproteobacteria > Candidatus Anaeroferrophillales > Candidatus Anaeroferrophillacea > Candidatus Anaeroferrophillus > Candidatus Anaeroferrophillus wilburensis. The sequence goes on from JAFGSY010000024.1 coordinate 5,770, forward strand.
TATTACCAGAAGGATGGCAATAATTTTAGCAACTGTGCGCCCATGCATGATTAATGACTGAAAACTTCCTCTAAATGCCCAACCTGTTCGGTTTTGGCAAAGGTAATGACGTTGTCGCCGCCTTCGATGATAAAATCACCATTGGGCACATAGTTCTTGTTCTGCCGGTTGACCGCCACCACGAGAGCACCGAAAGGAAGCTGCAGATCTTTTACCGCCTTACCCACCATGGCGCTGGTCACGGGAACGACAAACTCTATGGCTTCCGCCTTGCCGTCAAAAATAGTGTGAACACTCTTGATGTGTCCCCGGCGAATCACCTTCAAGATGGCACTTACCGAACTGGTTTTCGGGCTGACCGTCGCATCGATTCCCAGGTTGGCAGCGATATTGACATAATTGGTTTTATTGACCAGAGGAATAACCCGCTTAATGCCCAGCTGTTTGGCATAGATAGATGTCAGCATATTCAGGGCCTCATCATTGGTGGTAGCAATCAATAAATCAGCGGTGTGGAGCTGCTCCTCCTCAAAAATTTTCTCCTCCGATATATCTTCATTGATAACCAGGGCTTCGGGGAACTGGGCCGCCAGCCGCTTACACTTCTCATAATCCTTATCAACCATCTTGACCTTGCGGCCGCTGCGCAGCAGCTGCTCGCAGACATAGCGGCCTATTTTACTGCCACCCACAATCACAATATTCCTCAATGCCCGTTTCGGCCGGCCACTGATAGCCAGAATCCGCTCCAGATTTGCCCGGCTGGAAACCAGGTAGACATGGTCACCTTCCATAATAACCGTACCGCCATGGGGGATGACAATCTCATCACCACGGGAGACGCCGGCAACAATAAAACTATAGGGCAGATCCCGGCGGATGTCCTTGAGCGTTTTGCCCTTAAAGAAAGAACGTTCATCAACATAGATGTTACGAAGCTGGATATCCGTCTCCTCAAACACGAGGATATCACTGGTTGCCCCATGTTCGATGGTATTCATGATTGCCCGGGCGGCTTCAATCTCCGGATTGACGATATAGTCAATCCCCCGAAGACCATGTTTGAATGCAGCAGCTTTTTTATAAGCGACATTCCGTACCCGGGCAATTTTCACCGGTGTATCGAATTCACTGGCCACCACCAGGCAGGAGACCATGTTCACCTCGTCAAGATCGGTAACCGCAATAAAGATATCGGCTCCGGACATTCCGGCATCAACAAGCACTTCGACGCTGCTGGCCTCTCCATGAACAACCAGGCAGTCAAGGTGCTCGGTGACAAATTTTGCCCGCTCACGATCTTTCTCAATCAGAATTACATCCTGGTTACCGGTAATCAGCTGTTCAGCGATATGAAACCCTACCTCCCCTGAACCGGCAATAACAATTTTCATGCATCCTCCTGGCAACAGAACACCATGCAAATTTTTCCCCAAACCGGCCAATCAGCATCATCGAAACAGACGGACAGAAACGTAACGACTGTCGGTCGAAAAGATAAATCGGGAAACGGCCGTTTCCCGATGAACTTCTCCTACCAAACCCACCCCTGATTGTCAACTGCGGCAGCAAGTAGAGTCGTAGAAAAAACCTGGTTTTACTTGACATCCGCCCCTGAACATGGTCATCTTTAACCAATCTCCCGGCTGGAACCTCACTTACCTCTGATCTTCGTCTACAATCAGAAAACTTCTCGCCGGACAGAGGGTTCATTACCGTTACTCCGGAAGGCGATTCTCTGTTCGTCTGTGGATGTTCGGGACGCTGCAGCCATCCAACGGCTAACGTTTTTGGTCGGCGCAAACTATCATGGGCAGAGCAGGAGCATAAATAGGATGATCATCGGCATCGCCAAGGAGATCAAGGCACAGGAATACCGGGTGGCCATGACCCCGTCCGGCGTCAGTGAACTGGTTCGGGGCAGTCATCTGGTTCTCATCGAAAAGGGCGCGGGAGAGGGCTCGGGGTTTACTGACCATGCCTATGAACAGGCTGGGGCATCACTTGTTGATCGCCAGACCCTCTTTTCCCGTGCCGCCCTCATTGTCAAGGTTAAGGAACCCCTGCCGGAGGAGTACGATCTTTTTCAACCCCGCCAGGCACTCTATACCTACCTTCACCTGGCTGCCAATCCACCGCTCCTTGAGATGCTTATCAAAAAAGAGCTGGCCGCTTTTGGTTACGAAACCCTGCAGGTCAACGGGGCGCTTCCTTTGCTGGCCCCCATGAGCGAAATAGCCGGCCGCATGGCCCCCATCATCGGCACCTATTATCTCCAGAAATCATTGGGAGGAACAGGTGTTCTCACCACCGGGGCCGCAACGGTCAAAACAGGCAAAGCGGTGATCCTGGGAGCCGGTACCGTAGGCAGCAATGCCGCTCGCATCTGCGTCGGTCTCGGCATGGAAACTGTGGTTATGAACCGCAGCCTTGCCCCACTGCAACAGCTGGACAGACTCTACCAGGGGCGGCTGCAAACCCTGCCACTCCAGCAAGATCTGATCGCTGAAGAAATTGCTGAAGCCGACCTGCTCATCGGAGCCGTGCTGGTTCCCGGTGGCCGCACGCCAATCATTATTTCCCATGAGCTGTTGAAAATCATGAAGCTGGGAGCCGTCATCATCGATGTTTCCGTCGATCAGGGCGGCTGTGTCGCCACCAGCCGGCCGACCACCCATGACAACCCGGTCTACACGATCAAAGGCATTATCCACTATGCGGTGGCCAACATGCCCGGCGCCTACCCGCGAACTGCGACCCTGGCACTGACCAATGCCACCCTGCCTTCAATAAAACTTCTGGCTGACAGGGGCATTGAGGCAGCAAGCCGGGAGGACAGCCCCCTTTACAGTGCCCTCCAGGTGGCCGAAGGAGCTATTGTTCATCCGGCCCTTGCCCGGGATGCGGGAATACTTTAAGGTGGACCAAGAGCCGGTTTTTTTGAGAAAATACCGACTCGTGACGAGAGAGATGAAGCACACATCAACAACTGCAATGAGGAAAGGGAAAACTGATGGCCAACCAGAACAAGGAGATCCTGACAGCGTTGAAAAGCGCCATGGAAGCAGAGATGATCGGCAATCAATTCTATCGGAATGCCGCCCAGAGTACCAGTGATGAGCAGGGAAAGGCGGTTTTTCTCCAGATGGCTGACGAAGAGTTGCGTCATTTCAATTATCTCCGCCACCAGTATAAAGCAATCATCGATACCGGCACGTACGATTTTTCAACCAAACTGGCAAAAGAGGCCCCGGCCGGCAAGGACAACCCCATTTTCAGCTCGGCAATGCGGCAACGGATCAAGGACTGTCACTTTGAGATCAGCGCCCTGACCATCGCCATGAAGCTGGAGCTGGATGCCGTCGCCTTTTATCGCCAATGTGCGCAAAAAGCTGGTTCGCAAGAGGCAAAGGAATTCTATCTGGGCCTGGCCGATTGGGAGAAGGAACATCTCCAAGCCCTGGAACAGGAGCTGGAAATGCTCAAGGAAGACTACTGGCAGGCTAACCACTTTACCCCCATGTAGCGGCACAACGATCATCGCCGGGGAGCAGGATGGTGACAGGTCTTGCAGAGGACAGGGAAAAAACCCACCGGAAAGATAGTAGCCTGCTGCCCGACCTGTTGCCGGCCGCCCGGGGTCATTCATATTGGCGAACAGCGGTTTGCGGACAGGGGTTACGGCTTTTCCTGCCGTTCGACCAACCATGAAGAGGCGTCATCGGCTGCCGACATCTGGAGATGGTAATACCCCAGAACCTGGTCAACGGCCTGGTCCCAGGGAATGGCCCGCAGACGAAGGGAAATTTTCCCGGTGATATCAGGGGAAAGAATGAATCTCTCTCCCGTCTGCCGGCTTATTTCGGCAAAAAAGTCAGCAATATCACGCTGAAACAGATGAACGGAGACGGATTTCCCCTGATAGGTCTTGGCGGCAGACGGCTCTGGCTCCGGAACGCTCACCGGCACAACGGCCGCCTCGTCAAGGTTCTCGGGAGGAAGAGGAAGCCCATTATCGGCAGCTTCCTGCTGCTCGCCGAGCGGTCCCTGAATAACCACTTTCAAGCTGTCTTCATCCCTGAAAAGGTGATGCTCCCCCACTGATTCCGGCGGCAGATCAAAGACAAAACGAACTGCTGAACCACGTCGGGCAGCCCGGATCCGGAGCAGCTCAGGACGACCTATCTCCTTCAGCAACGGGGATACCGGCAACGTCATCTGCTCGAGATCAACCACCAGCCGGGGGGGGGCATCCAGGGAAAAAATCCGATGCTCTCCCAGGAGGCCGTCGGCCTGGATGACAATTTCACTCCGGTTGTCGATGGCCGTATAGGTATAGTAGACTGCGGACAACCCGGAATCAGATCCGGTCGCCAGCAAACTACCTTGACCATCACCATCCGCCCCCCAGGAGAAACCATGGGCGGCGGCAAGCAGGCACACGACCATCAGCAACACTCCTGACAGCTTTGTTCGACCCCGGGGCATCTTCTCCTCCTTCATCCATCAAGGGTCCGACGCACAGCCAGACCAATTTTTTCCAACAGGTAGGGCTTCTTGACATAAGCCCCGGCACCCAGGCGCTGCGCTTCATGGACCCGTCCTGACTCGGAATAGCCACTGGCGATAATAGTTTTCTGTCCGGGGTTGCAGGCAGTAATCTGTTTATAGGTTTCCAAGCCATCGATCCCGGTCATAATCATATCAAGAACCACCAGGTCAACCTTATTATTCTGCAGATAGGCGACCGCCGCCTCGCCGCTGGCCGCCACCATCACGTCGTAGCCCAGGCTACCGAGCATTTCCGCCGCTATCTGCCGTTGCTCTTCCTGATCGTCTACCACCAGGATAGTTTCACCCCGGCCGGCATATTCCTCAGGGGAAAGCAGCCCGGGAGCCTTGGCAAGCTGACGCCTGCTGGCAGGAAAAAACAGGGAAAAGGTCGTCCCCTGACCTTCAGAGCTTTGCACATCTATGGAACCATGATGATCATGAACCGTATTCCAGATAATTGCCATCCCCAGACCGGTACCGCTGCGACCCATGATTTTCTTGCTATAAAACGGTTCAAAAATTTTTTCAACCTCTGTCGGTGCAATCCCCACCCCGTCATCCGCAACCTGAACGACGACATGGTCACCCTCGCTGAGGCCATCATAACCGTTCATCCCGCCATCAAGATAACGGTTGGCGGTTTCAATTCTGATCACCCCCCCCTCCGGCATCGACTCGGCTGCATTGCCAATCAGGTTCATCATTGTTTTGAGCAGATGAACCGGGGAACCGACAATATTCAGCAGATCAGGAGCCAGACAGGTGGTAATGCTGACCGTCGGATGCAGTGACAGCAGCTTTTCACCTTCAGGGCTTTTCAGATAATCCCTGATGATCCGGTTCAGGTTGACCACCTCATCGACAGTGACGCCCCGGCGAGCCAGCGTCAATAAATCACTGACAATGGCGGCTGCCTTCTCCCCCGATTTCTGAATCGTCACCAGGGCTTTCCTCAGTGGGTCATCGTGGGAAACCCGTTGCAGCAGCAGTTCAGGATAACTCACCAGGCCGGCCAGCACGTTGTTGAGATCATGGGCCACGCCGGCAGCCAGCAGGCCGATGCCCTCCATTTTCTGCGCCCGTTGCAATTTGGCCTCCAGTTCTTTCTGGCTGCTGATATCGCGCAAATTGATAACACTGCCCAAAGGCATCCCCTGGAGATCGTGATAGATAGCAGCACTGATGGTTACCGGAATACGCAGGCCATCTTTTGTGTACCGACTTGTCTCGATGCCCGAGAAGCTCTCGCCCACCTTCACCTTGTCAATCATCATCCTGGTTAGAGGCCAGGTATCTTCCGGAACAAAATGATCCAGCCGCCGACCGGCACACTCCGCCATCGTCCAGCCGAACACCTCGGTAAAGGCGGGATTGAAATAGACCACCAGACCTTCCCGATCATAGACCACCACCGGGTCAGGATTTGACTCAAGAACAGCCCGGTATTTCTCCTCACTTTCACGGAGGGCCCGGGATTTCTGCCTGGCAACCGTGATATCGCGCCCGATGCTCACCAGGCCCTTGGGCGAACCGTCATGATGAACAATGGGTACCTTGACAATATCAAAAACCGTTTTTTCACCCTCAGCATCAGGGATAACCTCCTGCAGGCGAACACTTCCCCCATACATCCAGGCCTGCTGATCAGTTTTTTTACACAGGGTGGTGAAGAGACTGCTTAGCTGCGGGTAGAGACGCACCAGTTCATCGTCTGTTTTACCCCGATAATCGATCCCTTCAAGCTGGAAAAGGCGTTCATAGGCGGTATTGGCAATCAAGCGCCGGCCAGCTGCATCTTTCAAGCAGATGATATCAGGGATGGCATCAATGAGAATTCTCAGCCATTCTTCACTCTCCTTCAGGGATGCCTGGCTCTGGAGACGTTCAAAGTTTTCTCCGGCCAGCACCTCCCTGGTGATCAGCAGCTCGATATCCTTCTCCTCAACTATTTTTTCCAGCTGGCTTTGAGCCGATGCGAGTTTTTTTTCGGTATCCTTTCAGCCAGTAACATCATGCCCGATACAGAATATTTCCGTCAGTGTGCCAGCGGCGTCATAAAGACCCTTGTTCGTCCAGGAGACCCACACCCTTTGACCATTTTTACAGATGTTTTCATGTTCGTTAACATGATAGTGCTCGGGCCGGCAAAAAAGATTATTGATCATTAGCCGCAAGTCATTGCCGGCTTCATCGACATCTGGAACAATGGTGCCCACCACATGCTTACCCCGCAGTTCATCGGCAGGAAAACCAAAAAAGGACTCGGCAAAAGGATTGAGGTACAGAATCCTTCCCTGAGCATCCAAGCGCAGGATGATACTGTTCACCTGTTCAACCAGCAAGCGGTACTGCTGTTGACTGTGTTGCAATTCCTGCTCAAAGGCCAGGAAATCATGATCACTATTCACGGCCGAATTCCTTTTCACCGGGCAGCAACCCACCTGTTTCTTGCTGTTTCCCCCCGCATGACGATCACAGCGAGCAATCAACCTTGCCAGATCAACAGCTGTGGAAAATTCATCCAAGTTAATGCGCAGATATTAATTACTTGACAGTCAAAAGTTCTTTTTACAACGTACGTTAAACTAGCCAGTCAAGTTTTGGTAAACGCATAAAATAAAACATAAAA
>JAFGSY010000025.1 GCA_016934315.1 Candidatus Anaeroferrophillus wilburensis
TGAGAGCTTCCTTGCCCATCTCCAACGGGTGCAGGAACGCTTCAGCCAAGAGGTGGACAAGCCGGCCGATTACACCCAGACCCCCTATGGGGATCGGAACACTATCGCCTACTTTTCGATGGAATTCGGCATCCATGAAAGCCTGCCGCTCTTTGCCGGCGGCCTGGGTGTCCTAGCCGGCGACCACCTGAAAGCTGCCTCTGACCTAGAGCTGCCGCTGGTTGCCGTTGGTCTGCTGTTCCGGGATGGTTATTTTCACCAGTATCTTGATCAAAATGGCTGGCAGCAGGAAGGCTATCAGGAAACCGATCTTTTTTATCTGCCCATCGGCAAGGCCAAGGACAGCAACGGCAATCAGATAATCATTTCAGTTGCCGGCCCTCAAGGTGATATCAAAGCGACTATCTGGAAAGCCAAAGCCGGCCGGATCACCCTTTACCTGCTGGATGCCAATATCCCGGAAAACAGTCCCGAAATCCGTGACATTACCGCCAGGCTCTACAGCGGTGAATCGATAACCCGCTTGGCCCAGGAAATTCTGCTGGGCATCGGCGGCATAAGGGCTCTGAAGGCAATGGATATACGGCCAAAAGTCTGCCATATGAATGAGGGCCATTCAGCCTTTTGCAGCATAGAACGACTGGCTGAGTGCATCGAAACCCACCAGGTTGACATCAAAACCGCCTTGGAAATAGTTCCACGGACTATGGTGTTCACTACCCACACCCCGGTAGCCGCCGGCCATGATGAGTTCCCTCCCTCCATGGTCAGGCCCTACTTTATCCCTCTCCAGGAACGGCTGGGAGCCACCGCCGATGAGATGCTCGCCTGGGGCCAGCAGGCCGGTTCCGGACCGGGCGGCTCCTTTTCCATGTTTATTCTTGCTCTTCGCATGGCACTTTACTGCAATGGCGTCAGCGAGCTGCACGGCAAGGTGGCCCGGCGGATGTGGTCCCACGTCTGGCCCAACCGGCCCGAGGATGAGATTCCCATCACCCACGTTACCAACGGTATTCATCTCACATCGTGGCTCTCCCATCGTAATTTCATGCTTTTTGAAAATTACCTGGGACCTGACTGGGAGATGCACCCCTGCGACCCCCAAGTAACAAAAAAAATTGATGATATTTATGACGAAGAGCTGTGGAATGCCCATCAGATGTGCCGTTCCCGCTTGATCAGCAACTGCCGTAAACTGATGGTCAAACAGTATAAACAGCGCAATGCTTCCAAAGCCGTGATGGAGCGCGCCGAATCAGTTCTTGACCAGGACATCCTGACCATTGCTTTTGCCCGCCGATTTGCCACCTACAAACGGGCAACCCTGCTTTTGAAGGATCCAGACCGACTGGAAGCACTGATAAATTCCCAAACCAAGCCGATACAATTGATTTTTGCCGGCAAAGCGCACCCCAAGGATAATGAGGGGAAAGAACTGATTAGAGCTCTTGTGACCTTTGCCAACCGCCCCAGTGTTCGGCATCGCTTTATTTTTCTGGAAGACTATGACATCAATATTGCCCGCCATCTGGTCCGCGGTGCCGATGTCTGGCTCAACACCCCCCGGCGTCCCTACGAAGCTTGCGGCACCTCCGGCATGAAAGCGGCTATCAACGGCGTCCTCAACTGCAGCATTCTTGACGGCTGGTGGTGTGAAGGATATGATGAACAGTGTGGCTGGCAAATCGGTGCCGGCGAAGACTACAATGACCCTGCCTACCAGGACATGGTGGAAAGTCAGGCCCTCTACAACGTCCTGGAAAATGAGGTCATCCCCTGTTTTTACGAACGCCGGGACGGCACCACTCCGACCCGATGGATTAAAATGATGAAAGAGTCCATGAAAATGGCCATGCAGAATTTCTGCAGCATTCGCATGGTGAACGAATATGAACAACGCTTTTATCGCGAGTTGGCCCAGAATCATGACCAATTGCTGGCAAACAACGGTCAAAACGCGATAACATTAGTGGAGAAGCATCAGCGCCTTCACAGGTTGTGGAGTGCTATTCATCTTGAACCGCCCATCCGCGACACCAAAGGGGCGTTCAAGGTGGAGGAAAATTTTGGCGCCAGTACGGTGGTTCATCTGGGGGAGATCAATCCCGATGAAGTCCTGGTGGAGCTGTATTACGGTCCCTCGCAATCACCGACGACCGTCAGTCCAGGATATACGATGCCAATGACCGTTAAGGAGGATCTTGGCAACGGTACCTACCGCTATGCCTGCACCTTCACCTGTGAAACGGCAGGCCGCTACGGCTTTACCGCCCGGGTTACGCCGGTAGGCGACCAGCGAATCAGGTTTGACACCGACTTCCTCACTTGGGCATGATGAAGACAACAACGCACAAGCCAACGGTCAGAAATAAGGCGTCATCAGCACCAACAACCGCTTGACGGCAGTACTGCACAGGAGGTACGACCATGTCCACCACCCGCAGAAATCCCCGGGTGCTCATTGTCACCCCGGAGGTTACCTACCTACCGCCTGGCATGGGTAATATTGCCAACCATCTGGCCGCCAAGGCCGGCGGCCTGGCAGATGTTTCAGCAGCCCTGATCAGCGCCCTGTTTGAACAGGGAGCTGATGTCCACGTGGCCCTGCCCGATTACCGAGCTCTGTTCAATGATCAATTACCGCCCCCCTTACGGCAGGAATGGAACACCATCCGCGAGCGGGTCCCGGACGACCGCCTCCATCTGGCCGAAGACCGGGCGTTCTATTATCGGAGCCAGGTCTACTCGAGCTACGGCTGGAAAAACATGCATATCAGTCTGGCCTTCCAACGGGAGGTTATCAACCACATCATACCCGAGGTACAGCCGGACCTGATCCATTGCAATGACTGGATGACCGGCCTTATCCCGGCCATGGCGCGGCGGCATGGGATACCCTGTCTGTTCACCATCCACAACATTCACACCGTCAAAACCACCATGGCTCATATTGAAGATCGAGGCATCGATACGGCTTCCTTCTGGCAGAATCTTTATTTCCAACAGATGTCCTATAGCTATGAAGAGACCCGGGAACATAATCCGGTGGATTTTCTCACCAGCGGCGTCTTTGCCGCCCATTTCGTCAACACCGTCAGCCCGACGTTCCTGCATGAAATCATTGACGGGCGGCATAATTTCGTTGAACCACAGCTGCAGCATGAATTGAGCAATAAATGGTACGCCGGCTGCGCCGCCGGGATTCTCAATGCCCCCGACCCCTCCTACAACCCGGCAACCGATGCTGAGCTGGGCTTCCCCTTCGACACCGGCAGTTTTACCGATGGCAAACGTCGGAACAAACGGTTGCTGCAGAAAACTGTCGGCCTGCGACAGGACGAGAATGCCCCCCTGTTTTTCTGGCCCTCACGACTTGATCCGGTGCAAAAAGGCTGTCAGCTGCTGGCGGACATTCTCTATGAAACTGTTTCGCGCTACTGGCAACAGAATCTACAGATTATTTTTGTCGCCAATGGTGACTTCCAACAGCATTTCAAGGATATTGTCAACTTCCATAAGCTCCATGACCGGGTGGCAGTCTGTCATTTCGATGAACAGCTCTCCCGTCAGGCCTACGGAGCTGCCGATTTCATTCTCATGCCCTCCCGCTTTGAGCCCTGTGGGCTGCCCCAGATGATCGGCCCCATCTACGGCACCCTGCCGGTGGCCCATAACACCGGTGGCATCCACGACACCGTTACCCAGCTCGATCACCGGAATAACCAGGGAAACGGCTTCCTCTTCGACTACTATGACGCCCCGGGCCTCTTCTGGGCCTGTGAACAGGCGATGAATTTCTACAACCAGCCGGCTGCGGTGAAGCAGACACAGATTGGTCGAATCATGACTGAAAGTGCCGCCACCTTCAACCACAGCGTTACCGCCAGCCACTATATCAATCTCTATGAAACCATGCTTGAGCGGCCGCTCATCAACCCTGATTTCGCCAACCAACAGCAGGAAGTAAAGGACTGAAAACAATGTTCAACCATTATCGTACCCTCATAGTTATTGTCTTGCTCTGTCTCTGCGGCAGTGCTTTTCCGCTCCACGCCAGGGCAGCCTGGCTGGATGACTTCAAAGCTGCCAAATCCCAGGCAACCCGGGAGCATAAAGACCTGCTGCTGGTTTTCTCCGGCTCTGACTGGTGCGGCTGGTGCATCAAGCTTGAGCAGGAAGTGTTTTCGCAGGCAGGATTTATGGCAGAGGCGGAAAAGCAGTTCATTCTCGTAAACCTTGATTTTCCCCAGAGGAAGGCCCAGGCACCAGCGGTCAGGGAGCAAAACCAGCAGTTGAAAGCAGACTACCGCATCGAAGGCTTTCCCACCGTTATTCTGGCTGACGCGGCAGGGACCCCCTATGCCCGGACCGGCTACCTGGAGGGTGGCAGCACTGCCTATTTACAACATCTGGCTGGTTTTCAAACCGCCAAGAAGGCAGTTGATGACCTGATGACCAAAGCTGAGCAGGCCAGCGGCATGGAGCGGGCCCGGCTGCTGGATCAGGTCCTGGAAACCATGCAGGCCAACCACCTGCCAGGCAACCATAGAAAAATTATTGATGAGATAATCAGTCTTGACACCGATAATCAGGCCGGTCTGCAGGGTAAGTATGAAATCTACCAGAAGGTTGCTCCCATTGAGGAGGCTCTGCGGCAAACGAGAAACTTCGATCAGGCCCTGACTGATCTTGACACCCTCCTGGCTGAAGATGGCTTGCAGGCGGAAACAAAACAGCGCCTCTATCTTTTCAAGGCTACCATTTGCCTGCAAGGCAAAAAAGATCCGGAAGCAGGAATTCAAAACCTTCAGCTGGCCGCTCAAGCAGCTCCTGATACTCCATTGGCCGCCCAGATTCCGGAGTTCATCACCCAGATCATCAAGCAGAAACCGTAATCTTTTAATGGCGCCAACCACCCGACACAACAATGCCATTGCCGCTCTGCTGGCCGCCGACCCCTATCTGCAGCCTTATGAAGGGGTTCTCCGGCGGCGACAGACGCAAACCGTCGTCATGGCAGAACGCCTCACCGGCAACGTCATGGAACTCTCGGCGTTCGCTGCCGGCCACCACTACTTCGGCCTCCATTTCAACGGTCAGGAGTGGATCTTCCGGGAGTGGGCCCCCCATGCCACGGCCCTCTTCCTGATCGGCGATTTTACCGGCTGGCAGGAAGAACAACGGTATGCGCTGCAACGTCTCAACACCCACGGCGAATGGGAAATCCGCCTGCCGGCCGAATGCCTCTCACACCGGGATCTTTTCCGCTTGCGCATCCACTGGCAGGGGGGAGCCGGAGACCGGTTGCCGGCCTATGCAACCCGGGTGGTACAGGATCCCCAGAGCCTGATTTTCAATGCCCAGGTCTGGCAGCCACCGGCACCTTACCGATGGCAGCACCCCAGCTTCACCACTGCCGGCAGCCCCTTACTGATCTATGAAGCCCATGTGGGGATGGCCCAGGAAGAGGAAAAAGTCGGCAGCTACCGGGAATTCAGCGACCATATACTGCCGATCATTGCCGATGCCGGCTATAACACCATTCAGCTGATGGCCATTCAGGAACACCCCTATTACGCCTCTTTCGGCTACCATGTGGCCAATTTTTTTGCGGCATCCTCCCGCTTCGGAACCCCGGAAGAGTTGAAGGAGCTGATTGACCGGGCCCATGGCCTTGGCCTGGCAGTGATCATGGATATCATTCATTCCCATGCGGTCAACAATGAGGTGGAAGGGTTGAGCCGCTTTGATGGGACAGACTACCAATATTTTCACCAGGGGCTCCGCGGCATCCACCAGGCCTGGGATTCACGCTGTTTTAATTACCACAAGCCGGAAGTGCTCCACTTCCTCCTGTCCAACTGCCGTTTCTGGCTGGAGGAATACCATTTTGACGGTTTTCGTTTCGACGGCATCACCAGCATGCTCTATGACCACCACGGTCTGGGTAAGGCCTTTACTTCCTATGATGATTATTTCGACAATCATGTGGACGAGGAAGCCGTCACCTATCTGACCCTGGCCAACACCTTGATCCATGAGCTCAAGCCCGAGGCCATCACCATCGCCGAAGACATCAGCGGCATGCCGGGACTGGCGGCACCTGTTGATGAAGGCGGGATGGGATTTGACTATCGCTTTGCCATGGGGGTTCCCGACTTGTGGATAAAACTGACCAAAGACATTCCCGATGAAGCTTGGCCAATGGGCAACCTCTGGCATGAAATGACCAACCGACGCCCCCATGAAAAAACCATAAGTTATGCCGAATCCCATGACCAGGCGCTGGTGGGCGATCAGACCCTCATTTTCCGGCTGATCGGCTCTGCCATGTATGACCACATGGCGGTTGCGGACCGGCACCTCGCCGTCGACCGGGGCATGGCTCTCCACAAGATGATCCGCCTGCTGACCCTGGCAACCGCTGGCCACGGCTACCTCACGTTCATGGGCAATGAATTCGGCCATCCGGAATGGATCGACTTTCCCCGGGCGGGCAACAACTGGTCATACCACTATGCCCGCCGACAGTGGCACCTTAAAACTGACCCCGGCCTCAAGTACCATTTTCTCGCCGCGTTTGACCGCGACATGATCTCCCTGGCAACACGATCACGACTGCTGGAACAGCGGCAGATTGATCTCCTCCACGAACATAATGATGACAAGGTAATGATCTTTCAGCGGGGCACGCTGCTGTTTGCCTTCAACTTCCACCCCCACCACTCCTACACTGATTACCGGCTCAGTGCCCCTCCGGGCAGCTATGAGCTTATTTTTGACAGTGACGAGGCACACTATGGAGGTCACAACCGTTTGCAGTCCAACCAGCAGCACCTGACCATCGCCGAACATACCCCTAGCCGACACATGCTCAGCCTCTACCTGCCGGCCCGAACTGTCCAGGTGTTGGAAGCCGATTTTTCCTGAACGTTCTCTCGACAACACCGACATCCACCATAAAAAAGAGAAAAGGGCAGTCAATCGACTACCCTTGGCATGACAACTATTTTTTTGCCACCGACACTCACAGACACACATGCCCCACTGACCGGAGCTTCATGGAAAATAAGCGACGTGATTTGCGGTTCTTTTGGGTCAGTGTGGGTCGGTGGCCAAAAAAACATGACTAGCGCACCTCCACTTTACATCTTCATAACCAGCAGCTTGATCGCCAGGACAATCACCGCAGTGGTCACCACTTTCTTCACCCAGGTGTGGCCTTTGAGTACTGTCAGGTGAACCCCCAGCTGGCCGCCGACCACCGTCCCGGCCGCCAGCGTCAGGCCCAGTGGCCAGTGGACCTTGTCCTGCCAGATGAACACCCCCAGGGCCAGAAGCGTATAGATAAGAATACTCAACACCTTGACGGCATTACCGCGTACCAGATCAAGACCGGCCAGGGTGGTAGCCGCCAGTACCAGAAAACCAACACCAGCCTGAACAAAACCGCCGTAGATACCCACCAGAAAAAATCCGGCTGCCAGCAGCCAGACCCGCGGCTTCTCTGCCACTGGCCCACCGCTGTCAGCCCCTTTCAGGGGATCCCAGAGAGTCCAGAGGGTTACCATGATCATGATCAGGGCAAGAACGTTTTTAAATGCCTGTTCGCCGATCCGCACCGCTCCCCAAGCTCCCAGGAGAGCACCGGCAGTTGCCGGCAGGGCAGCCCAGACGACATAGCGCCAGTCAACCACCTTATGGCGATGAAAACCCCAGACAGCACCAACATTCTGGAGCAAGATGCCAACCCGGTTGGTGCCGTTGGCCACGGTCGGCGGCAGGCCGAGAAAAATCAGCAGGGGCATGGTTAAAAAAGAACCGCCGCCGGCAATCACATTCAAGGTCCCGGCAATAATGCCAAAAAGGAAAAGCAGGATATAGGAGATCATGGCAACTCAACCACGGCAGGCCATCAGTTTACTTTTGCCGGAAGGGGAGTGGGTCACGGACACCTGAGAAAAAATCTTTTCCAGCAAAGTGGTCTCACCACGGATAAATTCCCGGGCATCACCGGCACCCATGGAATAGACCCGCAGATAAAACATCAGCTTGATCAATGGCCGTTTAGGAACCTCATGTTCCATCAACAGGACAACCCCACGGTCGGCAACCACGCGCCGCATCTCCTCCAGTGCTCTTCGGCGAGCCATACCCTTCAGTTCGTAAAGGGCATGGGAACAGGTGACCACATCAAAGGAATGATCGGCAAACGGCAGGCTGGCGGCATCACCTTCAACAACCGCAACCCGGCCAGGGCCATCCTTTTCCCTGGTTTTCAGCAGCATGCCATGGGAAAAATCATAACCCACCAGCAGGGCCTCGGGATGGCGGTCGGCAAAGGTCAGGATGACCGAACCAGTGCCACAGCAGATATCAAGAATGCGCGGCCGGGAAGCACTGGCAAGCTGGGCTGCGTCAACCAGAAAAGTGCGGGTATCATCTTCATTACGGCGGGCATGGAGGCGGATAAAGAGATCATAAAAAGAAGAGAACAGATCATAGTACCGACGACGGCCCGTTCTTATAGCCGGCATAGAAACGCCCCCCACTCACCGTCCCGGATCGGCGTCTCGGCAGTCAGGCCAGCCTGAGCATAAACTTGGGTGACCGAGGCCAACTGCTCATCAAGGATGCCCGAGAGAATCAGACAGCCACCGGGTTTCACCTGCCGGACAAGCCATCCTGAAAGTTCAATGAGGACCGGAGCAATGATATTGGCAACCACCAGATCATACTGTCCACCATCAAGATCGTCTCCCTTCTCCAGCAGGGTTACCACCCGGCACCGGTTCAAACGACAATTTTCCGCCGCATTGGCAAGCGCCTCGACATCAATATCGATGGCAGTCACCTGGGCAGCGCCAAGTTTCTCTGCCAGAATGGCCAGAATGCCGCTGCCGGTGCCCACATCAAGGACCACGTCACCTGGTTTGACAGCCTTTGCCAGCAGGTCAGCAGCCAGGCGGGTGGTTTCATGGGTACCGGTGCCAAAAGCCATCCCGGGATGAATGATAATTTGCCGCGCCCCATCTTCGGATGCTGCCGTCCAAGGAGGAACAACCCGCCAGGAGGAGGCAAAGTCAACCGGCTGAAAGTACTGTTTCCAGCCGTCCATCCAGTTTTCCTGCTTAACCTGATCAATAACCACCGGACATCCGGCCTGCAGAGATGGCCCCAGCTGTTCCCGCAACCAGAAGACCTCCTGGCGCCGATCAGCGGGAAAATAGGCAATAAAGGTTCCCGGCTGGCAGCCCTCTTCTGGCTCCCAGAGGCCACAGCACCCGGCAGCAAAAAGCTGCCGGGTGACCTGTTCATGATATTCAGCTAGCGGCACCAGCCGCAGAGACCACCAGAACGGAGGGGAAATATCCTGCCGCTGAGCATGATGCTTTGCCATCAGCTATTGCAACCTGATGACAACAAAAATCCGCATGTTGCGCCGCTGCACCAGAAAACGGACCAAATCATTGCCCTTGGTTTTATCAATTACCTGCTGGAAATCCTTTACCGTTTGAATCTCGTCATTATTCACCTGGAGGATGATATCCCCGGGACGCAACCCCCCTTCGGCCGCCAGGCCATCGGTAGTCAAACGGCCGATCACCACTCCAGACTCGCGGGCAAGCTGAAAACGAGCGGCAATTTCCGGGGTAATCTGGTGGACGGTCATTCCCAGCTTATCCACCTCCCCCTCGCCATCACCCTTTTCAGCCGCAGCCATTTTTTCATCATCAAGTTCAGCCAGCACAACGGTCAAGCTCTTCTCTTTGCCGCGCCGCAAAACCTTGACGCTGGTTTTGGTTCCAGGAGGAACGGCAGCAACCAGACGGGGCAGTTGATGCATGTCATCAACCTCCTGCCCATTGAAGGAAACAATAATATCTCCCGCCTTGATGCCGGCTTTTTCAGCCGGACCATCACTGACCACCTCTGCCACCAAGGCACCCCTCTCATCTTTAAGATCAAATGATTCCGCCAGTTCCGGAGTCACTTTCTGGATCTGCACCCCCAACCAGCCGCGGGAAACCTTGCCGGTTTTCAGTTGGGGCAGCAAATCTTTTGCCATATTGACCGGAATGGCAAATCCGATCCCCTGGCCGCTGGCAACAATGGCCGTATTGATCCCCACCACTTCTCCCTGCAGGTTGAACAGTGGGCCACCACTGTTGCCGGGATTGATGGAAGCATCGGTCTGAATAAAGTCATCGTAGGGGCCGGAGCCGATAACCCGGCCGCGGGCGCTGACAATCCCCGCAGTCACCGTCCGCTCCAGACCGAAAGGATTGCCGATGGCAATCACCCAGTCACCCACTTCCAACCGGTCCGAATCCCCCAGAACAGCCACCGGCAGATCATGATCCACCTCGATTTTCAATACTGCCAGGTCGGTTTTGGCGTCGGTACCGATAATCTTTGCCTCATAGCTCTTGTCATCCGACAGGGTCACCTGAACCTCATCAGCATCCTCGATGACGTGATTATTGGTGACAATATAGCCTTCCTTGCTGATGATAAACCCCGATCCCAGACTTTTCTGTTTGAAACGCCGTTGGGGGACTTGGCCGAAAAAGCGATTGAAAAACTCATCAAAAGGATCATTATTGGAAAAAGGGGAGCCATGGAAACCGAAATTACGCCCTTGGCGTTCAACCACCTTGGTGGTATTGATATTGACCACTCCCGGGGTCAGATCCTTCACCAGAGAGGAAAAGCTTGCCGGCGGCGGCGACCCGAAAGCAACCTGACACAAACTGGCACACACCATGAAAACCAAAAGAGCTGACAATGAAACCCGCAACATTTTTTTCATAACCGTGACAACCTCCATACCGTTACTAGAACAGCCATATTATTACCACGTACTGTGCTTACCATACCACGTTTTCATCAAAAGCTGGACGTTTGCTGGTACAATACATAATAGGAATCTCAACCCGAAAATCAACCTATCCTCTGAAAAAATCTCTCCCTGCAGAGAGCAACCTCCCTTCCCTTAACATCCGTCCGGCCATGATCAGGAGCCCAAAAAAGGGACACCCCTTGACACCATGTCAAGGGGTGGTTGGCGCAGCACCCTAAAAGGAGGAAAAGGGTTGTTTGCCAACAGGAAGAGAAGGGAGAAAAAGAGCGTTGTTAGGTCAACCCGTCTTGCTATATATGCTTAATATAACAAGGTAAAATTATACCAGCATTAGAAAGAGATTATTGTTTTCTAATTTCCTTTCCACCCTCATGCTGGACCATGGGCAGCCTGACCGTAAAGGTCGTACCGACATCAAGCACACTGTCAACGAGAACTTCACCATGGTGAGCCTCAACAATCCATTTCACAATGCTGAGCCCCAGACCACTGCCCCCCTCCTGCCGACTGCGCGCCTTGTCCACCCGGTAGAAACGGTCAAAAATCCGCGGCAGATCGGCTTCAGGGATGCCGATGCCCGTATCACCAACAATCAGTTCAATCCCATGCGGCACGGCAGCAAGCCGGACAACAACTGCGCCGCCGGCCGGTGTATAGCGGATGGCATTGGCCAGCAGGTTGGCTGCCATCTGGCGGAGGCGAAAGCTATCGCCGATCATTACCGGAACCGGCTGAATCTCGCCGCTTAGCCTGATCCCTTTCTGCTCTGCCAGCAGGGTAAACTGGGAAAGCAATTCACTGATCATATCATCCAGCTGCAATGATTCATGGGACAAAGGTTCCTGGCCGATATCAGCTTTGGACAGAAACAGCAGATCCTTGACGATACGGGACATCCGCTCAATTTCCTCCAAGTTGCTTACCAGAATTTCCCGATATTCATCACCCGTACGATTATCCCGCAAGCCGACTTCCACTTCACCACGCAAAATAGTCAGCGGCGTCCGCAATTCGTGGGAAGCATCAGCAGTAAACTGTTTAACTTTGGTAAAAGACTGCGACAGCCGATCGAGCATTTCGTTGATGGTTACCGAAAGCTGGCCGATCTCATCCTTGGCTACGGCAACGGTTATCCGTTCATCAAGATTGTTGGCGGTAATATGCCGGGTGGTGGCGGAAATATCCCGAATAGGTTTTAATGCCTTACCGGCGAGGAAATACCCCGCCAGTGCAGCAACGAAAATCAGGGTCGGCAGGGAAATCAAAAGAATCAGCAGCAGGTTCTGCATTGAATCCTGAACATATTCCAGTGAGGTTCCCACCTGAACCACCCCACGAACCTTTTTTTTATAATCGAAAACAGGAAAATTGATAAAACGGACGGGAATCCCGGCATCAAACAGATTCTGGGTTTCAAAAATAACCTCGCCCTGGGTAACCCGTTTGAGAATCTCCCGGTTAACCGGAATTGATTCATCATCAAGGTTTCCCGTCCGCGAACCAATGGTGCCGGACAGGTCCAGCAAACGAACGAACTTCCCCGTTGGCCGGACACCGAAAATATGGTGCAGTCGCCGTTCAAACTCCGGCGGCAGAAAGCTTGGGACCGCACACAGGTCGGTTTTGGCAATCAGCTCAGCCATGGTTTTCAGCCGCTGGTCAACCGTGTGATTCAGCTTCTGTTCCATCATCAGGTAGACCCAGCCACTAAAAACAGCAAGGAACAGACCAAAGACCGCCACATAGAGCACCGTCAATTTCAATCTGATACTCAATGCTTTCACGACGGCTGCTCCTCCTTCATCACATAACCAACCCCCCGCACTGTATGGATAAGCCGGTTGGCAAAGCCTTTATCGACCTTATTGCGCAAATAATTGATATATACATCAATGACATTGGTGAAGCTGTCAAAATTATAGTCCCAGACATGCTGGGCAATCATGGTTCTGGTCAGCACCCGGTTGGGATTGCGTACCAGATACTCCAGCAGAGCATACTCCTTGGCGGTAAGTTCTATCTCCTTATCCCCCCTGATGACCTTGTGGGATATAAGATCAAGAGTCAGATCGGCAAAGGTCAGGATATTGGACCTGGCACCGGAACCACGACGCAGAACTACCCGGATCCTGGCCAGCAGTTCCTCGAAGGAAAAAGGTTTGGTAATATAGTCATCACAGCCGGCGGCAAACCCTTCCAGTTTATCTTCAACCATCTCTTTGGCAGTCAGCATAATAACCGGAATATTGATCTGCCTGGTTCGCAGACTGCGCAGAACTTCAAAACCATCTTTGCCCGGCATCATGATATCCAGGAGGATCAGATCGTAATCATTGCTAGTCGCCAGATGTTCACCATCAATGCCGTCATAGGCAACATCTACGATATACTGTTCTTCCTTCAAACCTTTCTGCAGAAAGTTAGCAACCTTCTGTTCGTCCTCAATTACCAGAATTTTCATTGTTTCACCCTCTTTGGCATACAATAATTTTTTTATATTGTAGCGATCAACAAAAAAAATGTAAAGAGGGCACACTGGCACCTACCATTATAATTTCCTAACCAGGCAGGAGATGGCTTATAACCCGACTATGGCAACATAAAAAAAGAGCAGGGGCATCAACACCCTGCTCTTATGGGAACCACACGAATTCAATGAAACGTTATCGTTTAAGGTTAACCACATCATTCAACAGTTCATCACTGGTGGTGATCATCCGGGCGTTGGCCTGAAAGGCCCGTTGGGCCGAGATCATCCGGACAAACTCGGTGGCAATATCAACATTGGACTGTTCCAGGGAATTGGCGGCAATTTCGCCCCGGCCGGCAGTCTGGGGCAGGCCGACGCTGACATTGCCCGATTCAACTGTTTCCGACCATAAGTTGTTCCCCTCTTTCACCAGTCCCCAGGGGCTCTGAAACATCGCCAAAGCAAGTTGGGCCAGGGGTTTGATCTCACCGTTGCTGAACACCCCGGAAATCAACCCCTCCCGCCCGACGCTGACACCGGTCAAAGCCCCTGCCGGAAAACCGTCCTGGCTCTGGGAGAAGGTAGCGGAGGCGTTGGCATACTGGGTCGTACCGTCAAGACCGCTGCCGCCTTCCTGGGTACTGGTGCCAAAATCAATGGAGAGGGGCTGCAAGAGATCTGCGCCACCGGAAAAATTAACATACAGATCGTCGTTACCGGTCACCGCTTTCAAGGAACCATTGGGATTGAATTCCAGCGTCCCGCCATTGCCCACCATCATCGGCCTGGGACTACCATCCACCGGATCGGGAATCCCGTTATCAAGATCATCGCTGTTCATCACCGCAAACCATTCCCAGTTGTTGCTGGAAACCTTTTTAAAATACAAGGTAACCGTGTGGGGAGAACCCAGGGTATCATAGACATTGAGGGCAGTGGAATAGGTTGCTCCGGTGGGATCAAAGACGGTATTGGGAGAATAGACGCTTTCCACATCCCCGCCGCCGGCTGGAATGGTAAAACTATTGACCGTCAATGTATTGTTAGGGTCATATTCACTGGCAAAACCCAGCAGCTGTTCGGCCGAGGTCCGTTCATCCTGCCAGAGAAACGTTACTTCGGAGGCTGAAGATGAGGCAATGGTGAACTTACCAGTATCATCGTCATAGGCAACCGTGAACGGCGTGCCAGCAACCACACCATTCAAGGCATCTTCAACCGCCGTTGAGATGGAACCGGCTGAGGGACCCGTGCTGATTTCCTGGGTATTGTAGGGAATCGCGCTGGCGGGAATAATAGCCGTATACTCGACACCCCCAAGAGTAAACACCAGGGTATTGTTGTTATTGTTGGCATAAAAAAGCTTGTCAGTCAGACGTGGCGTACCACTCAGGATATTGGCACCGTCAGCAATGGTAACCGTTGCCGGATCAAACCCTAGAATCTCCCGAATAGAGGCATCCTCTACGCCCATCTCCAAATCCACTGCGGCTCCCGTATCGTTGGCAAAAGTGAACTTGCCGGTTACCGGGCTGTAGGTAACCGTAAAAAAATCTGAACCCAAGGCCCCACTGATCCGCTCCTCAAGGGCAGCTGCCAACGTTTCCCCGGTATAGGTGCCAGCATTGAGGGTTACCGTTGTGCCATCGACAACGATCTGATTATTATAATCATCGAGGACAAAGCGGGTTTCCGAGGTGGAATCAAGGTTGGCACCAATGGAAACGATTTCGGTGGGCCGGCTGGAAGAGGAAACATCGGCAATATTGATATCAGTGATATCGCCGATCGTGCCTCCGTCTTCATCAACCCCCCAGCCCTGAACCCGAAGAGAGCCACTGTTGACCATGTAGCCATCCTTGTCAAAGATGAAATCGCCAGCCCGGGTATACAGATTAACGCCATTGTCATTAACGATAAAGAAACCCTCACCATCAACCGCCAGATCGGTGGTTCGCGAGGTGGTTTCAAAGGAGCTCTGGGTGAACAGGGTGGAGATATTGCCCGTATGGGCTCCGCGGCCGATCTGGCTAGACCCGCCGCCGCCGATACTCTTACTGACAATATCCTGGAACTGCACCCGGCCGCCTTTGAAGCCGATCGTATTGCTGTTGGCAATATTATTGCCGATCACCGATATGGCATCACCATTGACATTCAGACCACTGACACCGGCATAGAGTGATGTTAAAGCCATGATTTCCTCCTTCTAGCTGTTGTAATCCCCTTATTATTCAAACAGGGCATTTTGTTCCCTGACCCCGACAATATCATTGATGGCTATTTGACCGGAGCTGAGTAAGACAACCGTTTCCCCCGTATCATAATCGGTTTCAATCCCCTGAACCAAACCGCTGCCGTAGATGGTAGCCGCCACATCGTTGCCCAGTTCATCGATTGCCGCCACCGTAAACCGGTAATCACCGGCTGCCAGCGGTAAGCCATTAACATCCGTGCCATCCCAGGTAAACTGGCGGGCGCCGGCATCCTGGTAACCAACATCCAGACGATCCACCAGCTGCCCGGAGGTATCGGTTATAGTAATAGTCACCTGGTTGGCATTATCCGCCAGATCAAACTTAAGCGGCACAGCAGCTACACCCTCAACCAGAGAAACCGTTCCAGAGCCGGCAAAAGTTACCAGCTTGCCAATCATGTCAAGAGCGCTGAGGCGATTCATGGTCGCGGAGTAATCCTGCAAGGCCGCCAGATTGGTATTGACATTGAACAGCTGTTCCAGGGAGCTGAATTGGGCCAGCTGGGCGGTGAAATCAGCACTTTCCATGGGATTCATGGGGTCCTGATTTTTCAACTGTTCAATAAAAAGCATGAGAAACTCATCCCGGCCGAGCTCAGCCTCGGTTTTTTTTGCGTCCGGACTGCTCTGACTGGCAAACATGCTGGTTGCTGCCGTTGCTGATGGGGCAAGGTTAACCATAATGATCTCCTAGCTGTTTTCTTAATCTGCATTAACCAAGAATGTGCAATGCTCCTGATCTTGATAGCATTCCCTGGGCGGTGGAAACTGCCGGCTGCTGACCTGCGGAGTTGCTATCACCCGGATGTTCGGGATCACCTGTCAATGGTGGGTGGTGCGGCTGCCGATGTTCCTGCCCAAAGCTGGAAAAGCTGCCGGCAAACTGCTCCTGGGCCGGCTGCTGGTCAACGCCCACCCCCAAGCCGGTCATTTTTTCAGGAGCTGCCAGCTCTACTGCAACCGCTTTCACCTCAATGCCCTTGGCAATCAGCGCTTCGCGCAGGGAATCCACCTGTTTCAGCAGCAACTCCCGAACATCATGATTCTGGACGATAAAACGGGCCGTCAGCTCCTGATGTTCAAGCACCACTTTGGCTTCCACCCTGCCCAGGGATTCCGGATGCAGCTGAATAGTCACCTCATGGCGATCTCCAGGCTGTGACACCAGATGGGTAGTCAGCTGGCTCAACAATTCATCGCTGGCAACCGGCAGGGGGGGGTTAATCGGTATGCTGACGTACTCACTATCAGCCTTGATGGTCATGGAAAGCTGCCGGCTTTCACCAATCAACTCAATAGCAGCCAGCTCCTCATCAGAAAAGAGTGGTTGCGCAGCTTGGATGCTGGGAGCAAACTTGACATCGGGGCTTGAGATTTCAATCAGCGGAACTTTTCCACCACCAGAAGATTCCTTCAGCGACTGAAGCAGGTCAAAATTCTTTTCATGATGCATAGGCATTTGCGGCTGGATAAGAGTATGGCTGCGATGCAAGACGTTGCCCGGACGCCCATCCGTCAACCATACGCTGTTCTCCCCCTCTTCAGGCGCTGCGATTGTGTCTCCGGCAGCTCCGGTGGCAGACTCTGGTCCAGCGGCAAAATAGGCCGGTTTGCCGGCTGCCACAACCGCTGACACTGCTTGACCGTTTCCAATCGAAGGCATCGTCGCCACCTGCTGACGTTGTTGATCAACCTGCAGGTTCAACAGCTGATTCCTGATCAAAAAACGATGCGTTATTCTGCCTTGGGGTGTGCTGTCTCCCATGGTTCCCTGCTCACTATCCGCCAGGGAAAAAGGCTGCTCATCTGTACTCGCCATCCATTGAGCTTCCTTTGCCATCATCCCCATCTGAAGTTCAGCTGCTCTTTGGTGGAACTGCCTACCTATTGTCGCTTCACCTGTTGCTAACGGCAGTAAGGCATGTTGGCTTCCGACTGCTACTGATCCTTCACCGTTCATGGCAGGGGACTGAACAATCGGGTTCTCGGCAGGTAGCACGCCAGCCATCTGCATGCCAAACGCTGAAACGGCAGCAGCATTGTTTTCTCCTGCCAAGGAAACCTGAGCAGCCGTATGCGGTAAAAGTTCTGCTTCCGACTGCAAGGAATCAATGACTGCTCCTGCCACCGGAAGTTGATGGACCTCATCGTTGGACAAGCCACTTGGAAAGCTTACAGCATGGTTCTGCGTCACTGAGAAATCAGCGGGTACTGCACGTTGATGGCCATGAAAGTCATCAGCTGAGATGTCGTTACCTATCATCTGGACTAGCCAGATATTTTGGCCGCCATAACCTCCTGCCTGCTGGGCACCATTACCCTCACTGTCGCCACCAGGTTGCCCCTCTTTTACCGCCGCCGGGATATCCCCAGTTTTCAGATCATCACTGCTCCGACTGTTTTCCTGAGTACGCCCCTTCCCTGAACCGGGAGACGTACCAGCAGCTTTCGATGGCTCAGCATCGCCTGTGCTGCTTGCCAATGCCCCATTAACTGTGGACTGACTCAGTTGCAGCACCCCACTGAAATTATTTTCCAGGTCTTGAGAATGCCTCTCCACCGATGTCTGGCATAACGAGACAGGCAACAACAAAGGTGCAGATGTTTTCATCGATACAATATCCATAAAACCATACCATCTGCCATCCGCAAACTATAATCTGCGGATGGATAATGAGCTCTCAGCCTTCAGTTTTTAATGTCATTGTCTGGCTGCCCTGTTTTTCTGTACGTTACCGGATAGGCACTGTTTTTCAGTTCCCTTCGTTTCCAGACCCACATGTTTGGTAGATGAAGGAATACGTTAGCTATCATTTCAAGAGGCGCACTATCGTTCATTCCCCTTTCAGGGCGGTTATCGAGCGGGAAATGGCGGTCGCTTTCCGGGGCTCAATGGCAGCAAGCAGTTTTGCGGCCTTCCGGGGTTCCATTCGCAAGATGACTTCAACAGCATAGGAGAGATCAAGATTTTCCACCAGCGGCGCCGCCGCCTCAGGCTTCATGGCCGTATACACTTCAACCAGGCGGGTTAAATCTTCATCCTTCAACGATCTAATTTCAGACAAAATCGCCTCAGCCCGCTGGCGCAACACATCAATATCACGCTCCTTTTTCTGCAACTCCTCTTGGAGCACTAACAGGCGCTGCTCTTTTTCATGCAGCAGTTCTTCTTTCTGCTGCAGAGCGCTTTCCTTTTTTTGCAAAATGTCTGACATGTGGATAAGCTGCTGGTCTGAAGAAGGTGCCAGATCCTCGGCACACCATGCATTCGGAATTATCACCAACAAAAGAATCACTCCGGCAAAAATCAAAGCAAGCCTCAACCGATAGCGGCTCGGCAAAGGGTCAGCAAGACCGGATAATGTTCGCAGTAGTTTCATCTGATTTCCACACTCTTTTTGCACCATCGACAACAGCAGAACAAAACTGCCTGCAGTGAAAATAGCAAGATACATGCCGCTCATTATTCCGCTGCCGGTTTTATGAAAAAAGCAACAACTTATTGATATGATTATCTTTAAAAAATAGCGAGTCCAACTATGGGTCAGTCAAGAGAAGGGAACGAACTCGGCCATAGGCAATTTTTGCCGACCGGCAGAACATCGGTCATCAAAGCGACTGAAAACTGCATCAGAGCTGAACGCTATCGCTGGTCAGCAAAGAAGATTTTGCAAGAACGTGTGTGGGGGGGGGATATGATCGACTGTAGAGTATCGACCGACTGTGACTGCTACGGCTGGATGCCAAGAAATCACAATAAGAGTGGAAATGTTGTGGAGCATAGGAAGCAGGAATAGTCCCGGGAAAATGTTCAGGTACGACCGTGGCTGCGGCTGACTGCCAATTCATCAACAAGTTTCCGTTCCTGACGATACTCGGACACCAGATACTCCTGATAGCGCTTTTCCTTCAGCCGCTCCAGCAAACGGCGCTGCTTCATTTTTTCAATCAGTTCCAAGCGCTTTATTTCTACCTTAGCTCGAGTTTCATCGACAACACCATACTGGGCGCTGATATTACGGCTCAACTGCAACGCATACTCACGATGCAGGGATATTTCAATACTCTTGATCCCCTGTTCTTCAACCGACAGCCACTGCAGTTCGTGTTGCTGCTGACTGGCAAGCAAGTGGTCCAGTTGATACTGTGCATCGTGCAATGCGGCGCTAAGCTCTCGCATCTCCCGGGCAACACTATCTTCCTGAACCCGTCGGTATTTAAGCAATGTTTCAAGGTTAAAATGAAACATAAAACCACCGTAGAAACACTAAAGCGATTGCAGCACCTCTACCAGGGCAGCGCTGCTGTCGGCGAAAGAGACCTGATCTTCCACCGCCTGACAAAGGAAGGAGAGCATCGCATCATGGAGGAGGATTGCCTGGTCAATGCGTTGATTGCTGCCATGGGCATAAGCGCCGATATTAATCAGATCCTCAGCCTCCTGGTAGGTTGCCAGCAGGCTGAGAAAGTTACCCGCCGCCTGCATATGCTCCCGGGTAACCACATCAATCATCACCCGGCTTTTGCTTGCCAACACATCAATGGCGGGATACATGTTGCGGTCAGCAAGTTGGCGCGAGAGAACAATATGCCCATCAAGAATCGAACGGGCCGCATCAGCAATGGGTTCTGTAACATCATCACCCTCCACCAAGACCGTATAAAGACCGGTGATGCTGCCATCACTTTTGGAACGCCCCGCCCGTTCCAGCAATTTTGGCAGCAACGCAAAAACCGACGGCGTATAACCTTTGGTGGTTGGCGGTTCCCCCACCGCCAAGCCTACTTCCCGCTGGGCCATGGCAAAACGGGTCAGTGAATCCATCATCAGCAGGACATCGCGGTTTTTTTCCCGGAAGAACTCGGCTATCGCGGTCGCAAGGAAAGCTCCGCGCATGCGCACCAGCGGTGGCTGATCAGAAGTAGCAACCACCACTACACTGCGGGCCAGACCATCCAAACCAAGATCGCGTTCGATAAATTCCCGCACCTCACGCCCGCGCTCACCAATGAGTGCAATAACGTTGACATCGGCCTTGGTATAGCGGGCCATCATCCCCAAAAGAACACTTTTCCCGACTCCGGAACCGGCCATAATCCCCAACCGCTGACCTTTACCACAGGACAGCAGGGCATTAATGGACCGGATCCCCAGATCCAGAACTTCCTGAATTCTTTTCCTCTCAAAAGGGTTCAGGGGATCCTGGTAAATGGGAACTTCCTCATGACATTCCAGCGGCCCATGGTTATCGAGGGGGTTGCCCATGCCGTCGATAACCCGCCCCAAAAGGCGTGCCCCGACCCGGGTGGTCGCCCGCTGGCCCCGGGAAACGATCGTACTCCCTGGAGCAATACCCTGACGGTCACCCAAAGGCATCAGAAGAATGCGTTGGTTGCGAAAACCGACAACTTCAGCAATAATGCGGACACCGCTCTTTTCATTGATTATCTCACAGACATCGCCAACTGAACTCGGCGGGCCGCTACCCTCAATGATCAAACCGGACATCCCCACTACCTGCCCAGTGCTTTTCATCACCTGGGTTTTTTGAACTCGGCTGATCAACTGATCAAAATCTATCATAATACTGAAGCTAACCACTAGAGTGAGGGGTTCCGGCCACTGATGTAGACCAACACAACATGGTCAGTCAATCGCGGGACAGGGGTTCCCGGCATTAAAGATTGGCTGCAAGCATGGTTGCTGCTTTATTCCCCGGCTTTCTGCCTGCCCGGCAACAAAAAGACTCAGGAAGAACAACGTTCATGGACCATCCCGCAGCGATGCTTTAATCTCGGAAAATTGACTCTCCAGGCTGGCATCAACCTGGCCAACCGCTGTTTCCAGCAGGCACCCGCCCCGCTCTACCGTTTCGCTGGCAACCAGTTGAAAATGTTCGAGATGATCAAACTCACGCTGCAGAGCAGGCAGTCGTTCATGCAGTACCACGTAGTCATCGGGATGAACTTTCAAGGTTACCGGACCATGGGCCGGCATCTCCTCAATGGTTCGCCGGGCAATGGCAACAATTGTTTCAGGATCCAGGGTAAGCTCCTGGTGAACAATGTTTCGGGCGATGGCTACCGCCAATTCAATCAACTGCTGTTCATGCTGGCGAAGAAGGATCTCTTCCAAAGCCGCCAGCCGTGAACCAACCTCCGCCAGGCTGGAAACCTGAGCGAGAACCTGCTGTTCACCGGCGGCAAGCCCTTCGGCAAAACCTTTCTTTTCCGCTTCGGAACGAATCGCAATTGCATCCTGACGCCCCTGTTCCCTCTCATCCTGGGCCTGTTGTTCAGCTGCAAGGCGCAACTGGTAGAGCTCTTCTTCCTGCTGTTTTTTATAAGCTTCCAATTGATCCAAGAGGCGGCGGCGGGTGTTTTCCAGATTCTGCCGATCATCATGATAGCTGGAGGAAAGGGCTGATTCGAAAACAGTCGGCAGGAAACCACTGTATGAGCGGATCAGTGGGTTTGCCGTCGGGGACACGGAGACTTCCGCCAACAGGGGGAAAGCAAACGTCTGCAAATTCTTGGCAACCTTCTCTCCATTTCCAGAAGGCTGGCCCTGATCAAAACCATCAGGAACAAACGTCACCTGTGCATGGTTCTTTTCGTCAGACAACCACATCACCTCCACCGCCCCTGGAAGCAATAACAATTTTTCCATCGTCCTCAAGTTTACGGGCTACTTTGACAATGACCTGCTGAGCCTTTTCCACATCGGTCAGCCGCACCGGCCCTAAAGCTTCCAGGTCATCTTTAACCATGGTTGCCGCCCGCTGGGACATATTATTGAAAATTTTTTCTTTCACCTCTTCAGTGGCTGTTTTCAACGCCAGCAGCAGGTCTTCATTATTGATTTCCTTAAGTATTGCCTGGATGCCACGATCGTCAACATCAATGAGATCATCAAAGGTAAACATCAGCTTGCGAATCTCATCAGCAAGGTCGGGGTCGTGTTCTTCGATGACATCCATAATTGCAACTTCTGAATTTTTATCCAGATTATTAATCAGCTCAGAAACTGCACTAAGACCACCAAGCCCACGGCTTTCCATGCCGCCGGTCGTTTTCAGCTCACTCTCCAGGACCAATTCAATCTCATCAATCATCTCACGCGGCACACTATCCAAGTTGGCAATCCGCAATACCACATCAGCCTGAACGCCTTCCGGCAACAACGTCACAATCTGCGCAGCTTTATCGGGTTCCAGGTGCGCCAGAATCAAGGCAATGGTTTGCGGATGTTCCGCTTTAATAAATGAAGCAATGACCCGGGGGTCTACATGGGCCAAACTGCCAAAAGGCTTCTGCATCAAGGAATCACCCACCTTTTCAAGAAAGCTCTCAGTTTTTTCGGCCCCCATGGTTTTGCTTAAAATATTCTTAAGATAATCCTTGCCGCCATAGAACATCACCTTGCTGCCGGCAGCATCAACAAATTCCCGGGCAATTTTTTCCGTCAACTCTCCAGTCACATTTCCCAGGCGGGATATTTCCCGGCTGATCTGCTGGAGTTCATATTCGGTAAATTTTTCCAGCACTTTGGGGGCAATTTCCTCCCCCAAGCCAAGGAGCAGAATGGCGGCCTTTTGCCGACCACTCAATTTTTCACCACTTTTACCTTTAACGGCCATCTACCAGCTGCCTTTCATTACACATGCTCCCCATAACACTATGGTGGATCATCAGCTCTCCAGCAATGAGAAGCAAGCCTCCCCCGCCACCGTATCTGGAAAAAATTTTCACCTTAACTCGTCTGTTCCTTTAACCATATTTTTACTATTCTCGCAACTTCATCAGGGTTTTCCTTGGCAAAATCGCCAATCTGGTCCATGATTGTCCGCTCTTTTTTAATCTCTACCCTTTCCGTCACTTCCTCTGCCATGGTTGTCATTCCTGGCTTTCTGGCCGCTGGTTTTCCAGCAGTCATCTGCTGTGACACAAACGCCAGCAGGGGCTTTACAACCTTGGCATAGACAACCAGCAGGATAAGGAGCAGCAAAAGATACTTACCGGCCACCTTGATCATTTCCAGGCGCTCCGCATTTTTCATTGCCTTGAGATCATCAGCCAGCGAAGCGGTATCAAAAGCGACACAGGCAACCTCCACCTGGTCACCACGCTTTTTATTGAAACCAATGGCTTTTTTCACCATATTGGCATAAATGAGCAGTTCGTCATCCGCACGGGACATAAATTCCGGTTCTTGGTTTTTCCCAACCTCTTTATAGATACCGTCTACCAGCACCGCGACACTGATATTTTTGACGCTGCCGATGGGCAATTGGGTATGGCTGACAGTTTTGCTGACTTCATAGTTTCTTGTCTGATCATTTTTTGCGCTGGAAGACTTTCCGGCGACAGCCATTTCGGCTGTGGCCGCCTGTTCAGGTATGTTTGCAGCCACCCCGGGAACTCCCTGTCCGGCTGCTGCCGGCTCCTGGTTTTCAACCGACAGCAGGTGTTCACTACGCACGGCAGTCATGTCAGGATCAAAAAGTTCTTCGGTTTTCTCCACCTTACTAAAGTCCATCGGCGCGGCTACCCTAACCACCACTTTCTGCATCCCGACGACCCGTTCCAGCATCGTCTGCAACCTTTTCTCCAAGTTGTGTTCATATTCACGCTTGATACTGATCTGCTTGGCAGTCAAGCTATTATCATCAACCGCCTGGACGACATCCTGGGAAAGGATAACACCGCGGGCATCAAGTACGGTAACCTGTTCCGGCTGCAGACCTTCCACACTACCAGCCACCAGATTCATCACCCCTTCAACCTGTTCTTTGCGCAACACCCTCCCCTGCTTCAGTTTTAAAATCACAGAAGCCGTTGATTCTTTCTGCTCCTCGATAAATAAAGATTTTTTAGGAATCACCAGGTGCACCCGGGCCGATTCGACCTGGCTGATCTCCCTGATCGTCCTGGCCAACTCTCCCTGCAACGCCCGCTGATAGTTGATATTTTGGACGAATTCGGTAACACCAAGGTTACTCTTATCAAAAATCTCGAAACCCACCCCGCCACGGGGCATGGCGCTGCCAACCAATTGCAGCCGGACCTCATAGACATCTTTGCGGGGTACTTCAATGATGCGACCCTGATCAACAAGTTTATAGGGAATACGCTCCTTTTTCAGAAACTCCACCACATCAGCCGCATCATCACTGTTTAAATTATAGTAAAGCGGCTCAAAAGAGGTCGTCAATGAAACAGCAACCACCGTTATCAATCCTACCAAGAGAACCGCGCTGCCGCCCACCAAGCCGACCTTGAACGGCATGGTCTGACTGTTAAACCAGGCAAGCAATCGTTTCAGCTGTTCAACCATAGTTTTCTCCTCTAGCGGTACACATTCCTAGCCACTATACGTGATGAACCCGCAGGATGGACTGTACAAAGAAGCTCAGCTGCAGTGCAGCGAAAAGATGGTGTTGTTGCGAAACCATCATAATTGCATCCGCATGATCTCATCATATGCCTTAACAGCCTTATTACGAACCTGCAGCAGCAGCTGGAAAGACATATCAGCCTCTTCCAAAGCAACAATGGCACTGATCAGATCAGCTGATTGGCCGCTGTGCACCTGGGCCACTTGAGTATCAGCCTGTTGCTGAAGAGTATTGACTTTACCCAGGGACTGCTGCAATACGGAGCTGAAACTGGCGGCGCCGCCGGCAGGCTGCTCAGCCGTCTTGCCAAAAGGTCCGGCAGCTTGGCGAGCAAGATTCTGCAAAGACTGGAGTTGGGCCTGCATCGCACTTTTTTTCATAACTACCTGCTCCCTTTATTGGCCATCAAGCGTAAAAGGTCCTCTGTAGACTCACTATACTTTCAGGATATCGATAGTTTTGGTTGTCATATCCTTGGCCGTTTTCATCATGGTCAGATTTGCCTCATAGCTGCGGCTGGCCGACAGCATATTGACCATCTCCTCCATGGCGTTGACGTTGGGAAAGGCTACGTAGCCACCTTCATCCGCATCAGGATGCTCCGGCTGATACTTGAGAATGGGTGGCCGAGGATCGGAAATCACCTGTACAGTCTCAACACTCAACAATTCCGGCTGGTCAGCATTGCGCAACGATGCCGTGTCCTGTTCTAAGAGCGGCGCTGCCCTGAACACGATATCCTTGCGCTGGTAGGGACCCCCTTCAGGCGTTCTGGTTGTTGTAACGTTGGCCAGATTGCTGGCAATAACATTGAGCCTCTGACGCTGGGCGGCCATACCCGCCGCACTAATTTTAAGGGTATACTGAAAGCTCATTATTTACCCCCTTCAACAATGGCATTTTTCAGGACGCTAATCTTTTTACGCAGCATTTCAACCGCTGCCCCATAGACAAGGTTGTTTTCCGCCAGTTCAGCCATTTCATGATCCAAGTCTACCGTGTTGCGGTCAAAACCGGCCAATGATGCTTCACGTTCTTCCACCACCGGCTGGATTTCGGAGATACTTTGCCGATCTGGCAGGTGATGCTCGTGGGTCCGCATGAGAGGCAAAGATGTTTCCTCTCCAAGCGCCTTCTGTAATTGATCGATAAAGGTGAAATTCCGGGCTTTATAGCCGGGCGTATCAATATTGGCAATATTACCGGCTATCACTTCCGCTTTTCGGGACCTCAACGCCATCACTTTGGCCAGCAGATTCGTTGTATTGTCAAACAATCCATGTACTGTCATTCTCTTGACACTCCTGCAACATACCTTAAACGAAATAAGAGCTGTAATCACCGGCAAACGGCAGAGATATACCAACCCCCTCTCAGGAAAGGTATTTTTTTACCATACAGCAGCTAACCCAAGCAAATGGTATGCCATCAGGTCATAAGGATAAAGGGAAGACGCCACAAGCTGTTCTTCAGCAGAAAACAGTTCTTCCAGAAAGGTCCACTGGGGATGACGGTCCGGAAGTTGCCACTGATGCCAGCACAAAATTCGGTGACGGTCAACGGCCACCGATCATCACCATCCAGCCCGACAAAACCGGCAGGTTATAGCATGCCGAAAGGGCGAAGGTGGTCACCATGGGTAAGGGTAAGTACTTGGGAGATTCATGATGATGAACCAGGGGGAAATTTTCTCCTGCAGGAAGTATATTGCTGTGATGATGACCAACAATAAGGCAGATAACAGGCATTTAAGGCTGGAGAACAGGTTGTGATTCCTCCGATTCAGGAGTTTCACCATACTGTTCGCGGTATTCGCGCAATTTATTGCGCAAGGTCCTGATACTGATACCCAACAGGCGAGCTGCATGGGTACGGTTATTATCGACGTTCTGGAGGGTTTTGAAGATCATAAACCGCTCCAGATCTTCAAGCTTGGTACCCACCGGTAACGGCAGGGCCGGTGACGAGTGTGTTCCATCACTCCCTTCATGGACATCAAGTGGCGGCACCCCGACCTCATCCAAAAAAAGGTCTTCTCCCTCCAGGTACGGGCCATCGGCCAGCACCACCGCCCGCTCAATAATATTTTCCAGCTCTCTCACATTGCCGGGAAATGCGTAATGATCCAACCGGCGCCGGGCAGCGGGAGAGATTCCCTTGATTTTTTTTCGGTTCTTCCGGTTATATCGCTCAATAAATGTATCCAGCAGTAGATTGATATCTGTCCGGCGTTCCCGTAAGGGAGGAATAGTAAGAGGAATGACATTAAGCCGATAATAGAGATCCTGGCGAAAAGTACCGGCCTCCACTTCTTCTTTAATAACCCGATTGGTGGTGGCAATAATCCGCACATCGATGGGCACCGGATAGCGACCCCCCACCCGGTCAACCTCACCTTCCTGGATCACCCGCAGCAGTTTACTCTGCAAACCAAGGTCCATTTCAGAAATTTCATCAAGAAGGATGGTTCCCCCGTGGGCCAATTCAAATTTACCGATTTTCCGGGCAATGGCACCGGTAAAAGCACCTTTTTCATGACCAAAAAGTTCACTTTCCAACAACGAAGGTGGTAAAGCTGCACAATTTATGGCCACCAGGGGATGGTCGGTACGGTTGCTTTGACCATGAATGAAACGGGCCAACACTTCTTTCCCGGTGCCGCTTTCCCCCTGGATCAGCACCGTCGCATCACTGACCGCAGCTTTGCGAGCCAAGTTCAACAGGCGAACCATGGCCGGATCCTGGCAGATAAAGGCCTGCCTGAAGGTGCCTGTTCCCCCAGCTGGCGGCAGTTGCCGATCTCTGACAATCCGGACGACCAACGCGGCCAGAGAGGTAGCAGTCAAATTCTCTTTTAATAGATAGTCAACCATCCCCAGGCGGATGGCGGTCACCGCACCTTCAACCGAAGGAACCGCAACTACCGGCAGCAAGCTGAGAGCGGGAAATTCACGGTGAAGTAGAACAAACAGGGGCTCACCACCGCGGGGACAATCCAACTCTCCCATGAGCAATGATACCGATGGTTCTTCCCTGACGGCAGTCACGACATCCATGGGAACTTCACCGGCAACAACCCGAACTCCGGCATCCCCCAAGCAATGGGCGAGTGCATCTCGAAAGCGGGAATCGGCATCCCAGATAATTACTGTAGACTGCGATTCTTCGTTCGCCATTCAAAATCCTTGACAATCGAAGTTGCCATTGATGCCCAGTTGCTGGTCGGATAGAGCTTCTGCAACG
Source organism: Candidatus Anaeroferrophillus wilburensis (assembly GCA_016934315.1). Lineage (NCBI taxonomy): Bacteria > Deltaproteobacteria > Candidatus Anaeroferrophillales > Candidatus Anaeroferrophillacea > Candidatus Anaeroferrophillus > Candidatus Anaeroferrophillus wilburensis. The sequence goes on from JAFGSY010000025.1 coordinate 28,233, forward strand.
TTTCTACCGTCCGGGAAAGTTCACTCTCCTGCCCCAGACCGGCATAACATAAGCCCTGCCAGTACAGAAGTTCGGCTAATATTTCGCGATTATCAACAAACAAAGCCACCTGCTGAAAACTGTCCAGCGACTCCCGATAATCTCCCTTGACAAACAATTCTCTAGCCAGAGCTGAAATTACCGTTGTTCGCAAAACGGGGTCGATCATCTGCGGCACGGCATTGGCAGCAGCAAGTGCCTGCCGGTAGGCATCCACGGCCGCAGCAACATCCCCGCCGGCACCACGGATAGTGCCAGTCAAGGCCAACACCTGCACCAGTTCAACCACCTGATCATCAGCAAGCCGGGAATGGATACGGGAAAGCAAATCAAGGGCTGCCGTGTTTTCCTCCTCGCCAACCATAATTTCAGCTTCCAGGAGTTTCATCTTCACCCACCAGCGGTTGTCCAGGCTGGCAACATCGACGGTCTTCAGCAAGCCCCCAGCCGCGCCAAACTCACCGAGCTTCAGGTGACATGACACCATACCCCAGGTTATGGCAAGCAACTCTTCGCGGGATGGCGTGCATCCCTGCAAGGCCCCATAAATTTTCAGGGCTCCGGCATACAGACCCTGATGGCGCATTGCCTCTGCCAACCAGAAGAAGGGATACATAGCCGTCGGACGAGGTAAAAAGTTGGTCCCATACTGTTCTTGCAGGGCAACCATCGCCGCGAAATTCTGCTGTTTGAAATAACTCTGCAGTTCATCGAAAAGCAGTTTGCGCAGGGTATCAAATGCCACAGAACGAATCTCGGGATCAACCTGAAGTACTATCAACTGATCAAAAAAACTTCTCGCCTCAGCGTAACGGTGCTGTTCATACAGTAATTCACCTAAACGTAGACGAGCCACATGACTCAAGGAATTTTCAGGATACTGTGCCACAATGTAACGGTATGCCAATCCAGGATCGAGGAACTCTTCATAGGGCTTCATGCCTTGAGATTCAGCAAGCTTGTCATTTTGAGCCGCCCAACGGGCAATATCCAAACGGGCAATAATTTCCCCGTCGGTTTCAGGGTATTCGTGAATGACGGTAGCCAGCACCTCCACCCCTTCAGCAAACCTTCCTTCAGCAATAAAGGATTCTCCCACCTTGGCCAAGGCTAGATTAGTCCGATCATCCTCGGGAAAGAGATTGCGCATCTTCAACAGATATTCACGGGCCTGCTCATGCTGCGATAAAGCCAGAGAGGCACTGCCCAGCAAATAGATCGTCATGGGATCATTCAGCCCATAATCCGGAAATGTCTTCATTGCTTTTTCATAGGCTCGAACCGCCAGCTGATATTCCCCAAGGTGATACTGGCAGTGACCCTGATAATATGCCGCCTCGGCAGCAAAGCCACGGCAGGGAAATGATTCGCTAAGCTGCTGGAAGGCATCAAGAGCTTTCTGATAACGTTTCAGCAAGTAATTGATATTTGCCTGGGCATACCAGGCGGCAGCAACAAAGTTGCTGTGGGGGTACTGATGGATCAGAAATTGATAGACCGCCTCAGCCTCATAGGAAAAACCCATCTGTTCATAAAAGCGGCCTATCTGCAAAAGGGCCCAGGGGGCGTCACTATCATCAGGAAACTTCCTCACAACATGCAGATAGTTGCCGATAATTTCATGGAGACCTTCCCGATGCTCTGTCAGGGCAAGTCGTGACAACGCATCATTATAACGGAACTGAGCCTTGGCAACCAGGGATGAATCGGGATAGCTGGTCATCAGTTCCATAAACATTTCCATCGCCAGGGACATCTCGTTGTCAAGATAGTACTGCAAACCTTGCTCATACAAAGTGTTGTCAGGGTCAGCAGTCACAGCTGGCGGGGCAGCATCCGCATCAGCATCAACGGCCGGCTCGCCGGTTACCGCTTTTTCAGGCAGCTCCAGATCCTCCCTGAGCACTGGTTTTGGTTGTGCCAAGGGCTGGGGAGGAGCTTCAGGCAACCCAGTTTCTCGCCGGTCTACAGAAGCAACCTCTTGAACAGCAGTTTCTTCCGGCACAGACGCTTGGGGTAGAGAAGGAACAGCCGCCACCTTTTCCAGCGTCGCCGGCACGAGAGCTTTCGCCCCCTGTCCACCTAATGCCAAATCCTGTTCAACCGTAGCTGCCGGCTTCCCGGCAGTGTCCAACCTCCCGGAATCCTCAACAAGCACCTCATCCCGGTCAACCAAGGTATCCACGGCCGGCGGGCGGGCTGCTATATCAACAACCAGCATGGGGGGGGATTCAAAAAGATGCGCCTGATAGGTATACAAGCTATCACTCAACTGGATGGCCACTTTAAGATACTGGCCTTCTTGGGCAACCGTAATTGCCCTGATCAACTGTTCATCCAGCAGCTGTTCAGGAGCAACCTGAGTGTTGGTGAAGTCGTACAGCTTTACCACCAACGTCGTTGATTCCGGTTGCTCAACCACCTCATAAAAACCGGGGTTATCAAGTTGCAGAACCACCCGGGTTTTTTCCGCAAAACTGCCGACTTTCACTGCCTGCAGCACTTTTGCGGCGGCATTGCTGCTGACCCCGGGAAAACACATGCCAAGGCATACGACCGTCAGCAGCAGGAGATATCGGCACCCTTGCACCTCTGTCAGTTTATGCAGCCGCACTCAAGTCGAGCTCCTTCCACCACCTTCAACTGTCTGACCAAGATCTATCCGGTTCCGTTTGATTTTTTCAATCAGGGTTGTCCGGTTCATTTTCAATAGTTTTGCAGCTTTTTCCTTAACACCCTGGGACTGCTGCAAAGCCTGAAGAATCAGGTCCTTTTCCAACTGGGAGACTTCACCTTTAAGCGACACACCTTCTGCAGGAATACTCGTTGACTGCCAGCGGCCACTGCCGGCCATATCCCTGCCGCAGTCGCCTGCCATCACTTTCTCAGGCAGATCAGTGGGCATAATCAGGCCGCCGGATTTCATCACCATAACCCGCTCTATAACGTTTTCCAATTCACGAATATTGCCGGGCCACCGATAGGCTTGCAACAGCTGCAGAGCTTCCCTGCTGATCCCAGTGATCGGTTCACCAAGGCGGCAGCGGTTATGATCGCCAATAAAGAAGTCTACCAGACAGGGAATATCTTCAAGACGATCTCTTAACGGCGGCAACTGGACCGGCACAACATTGAGCCGGAAGAAAAGATCTTCACGGAAATCTCCTTGCTGCACTGCATCGTCAAGATTTTTGTTGGTTGCTGAAATAATCCGCACATCGACTTTTTTTGGCGACTGACGCCATCCCAGGGGTTCGATGGTCCGTTCCTGGAGCAACCTGAGAATCTTGACTTGGAGCAACACCTCCATTTCACCAATTTCATCAAGGAATAATACCCCTCCACCTGCCATTTCCACCCGGCCAATGCGATCTCCAAGGGCACCGGTAAAAGCGCCCTTCACATAGCCAAACAGCTCGGACTCAAGAAGTTCACGGGGAATGGCGGCACAATTGACTGGGATAAAAGCAGCTTCAGCCCGGGAGCCTAGGCTATGGATGGCTTTAGCCACCAGTTCCTTGCCGGTGCCACTCTCACCCTGAATTAAAACGGTGCTCTCGCTGCGAGAAATGCGGCTGACCAGCCTGTACACCTTTTTCATCACTGTCGAAGCCCCAAGCATCCCTTGGAAACCGGATGTTTGCAGCACCTGATCGTCAGGCAGCACTATATCATTATCCAGTTCACCAGCTATCGAAATACACTGATGGATAACCCGCTGGACGTCAACCGGCGACAACGGACAGGTAACATAGCTGTGGGCACCCCCGAGAATTCCCTGGCGAACACGTTCTAGGTCACCCTGTTCACAGATCATAATCAGGGATAGCCGCCCGGGGCGCAAAAAGGGCCGGAAAAAATCCTTATCTGGAGATATGGGTGAATCGGGAAGACAATCAATAAAAACGGTGACCCCTTCGGAAAGTCCCTTGTACAGGCCTTTTTTCGGGGGAAAAACAGCCAATGGCGCGCCGGCCGGCAGGCATTGCTGCAGCTGGGCTGAGAGCTGCTGCTTGCTGGAAATCAATACATAGTCTGGATGCTTTTCACTCATAGGCAAAACATTCAGTTGCAACAGTTCGGGAATACAATCTTTGCCCCCTTAAGGCCATATGGTCTGCCAATTCCAAGGCTGAATGCTTCACTTCCATGAAAGATATGATCAGGCCATCAGCCACAAGTGATCGGAATAACAGAAGAAAAATAGGGCAGCACCCATGGGGTACCGTGCAGCATACCAGCGCTTCCCTGACTGAAATGGTGGACATGGTTGCCAAGCCATCATATCCTTCAAGCAAAAAACACAGCATCGCTATCCGGTCAGACGCCACATGACAGAGGAAAAAATGTGCCTGTCTCTTACTATCCATCCCGTCTACAACCATGTTTACAAGCCTTTTCCCTGCATTAACGCTAGGAAATTAGCATTTATACATAAAAAAAACAACCGGGAATAGCCTATGATCAAACTGCCGCGCGCTGATTTTGAACTAAATTTTTCCAATAATATTCCGAATTGACAAACATGACCTCTCTACTACCCCAAGCTGCTCCAGAGTCGGATGCACTCCAGGAATTTCGGTTTTACCTCTCCGAGGGATCTCAGGTACCAAAACCGCCGATAACGCTGCAGCAGATCCTTGCCTGCAGTCAGGACTCCGAATCAAATGCTGAGAAATTGGCAACAATCATTGCAACCGACGCGGCGGTTGCAGCCCACATCCTGAAAACAGTCAATTCAGCCTACTATGGCTTCCCGCAACAGATCGCCTCGATCAAACATGCCATTGTCCTCCTTGGCTTCTCGGAAATCACCAATCTGGCCGTTGGTTTATCGCTCATGGGGATCATGACCCCCCGGCAGGCAAAACCGTTTCACCACCAGTTTCAGCTCCACTCCCTGGCAACGGCCCGCCTGGCCTTGCTGCTGGCAGAAAAGCTTGATTTCAAAGAAAAATCAACTGCCTTTACCGGCGGGTTACTCCATGATCTCGGCCTCCTGATGCTCTACTCCTGGCAGCCGGAAAAATACCAACAAGTGTTGGCTCGCTGTCGCACTGGTCAGCAATTCACCTTCCAGGTTGAACGGGAAATTCTTGGCCTTGACCATATGACTGCCGGCTACCTCGTCGGCCACCTCTGGCATCTTCCCGAACCCTTGAAAATCAGCATGCGTCATCACCATGGTCACCCCGATGACAAGGCATGCGTTTTTACCGCCATTATCCACTTGGCCCATGTTCTTTGTTATCAGGCAGGATTTCCCCTGGCCCCGAATCTGCGCCATCCCCGCTTGCCAAAAACTGTTTTTCAAACCCTGCAGAACGCTCAACCGCAGCTCACACCAGGACTGGTTAAAACATGGGTTACGTCCATTAAGCCGCAGCTGGCGCAGCTCCCCGCACGGGGGAGATGAACATGGAAGAGATAAACGCCCTCATCACCACTCAATATTCCTGGCTGCACCGACAATTTGAAAAAAAAATTGGCGAATTATCAGCCATTTGTGAAATGCTTGACTTGGTTGCCATCGATTTTGAAACAGGACAACAACAACTGCTGGCTAAAATCCTTGAAGTTATCCACCGCCATACCGGTGTTGATGCACTCATTTACCAGCATCATCAAGGCGGGGAGAAATCAGCGCCATTTCGCATATTCTTCGGTGCTCCAGGCATAAAGGACCTGAATTCAACAGAAACTGAGCAGCTGAACAGGATGATCGATGAAGCAACAGCCGGGGCAATCCTTCGTCCTGTCCCTTTTGCAGGAAGGGCGCTGACCTTCCTGCCGCTTACCACCGCCGAACAGTCTTTTGGCCAGTTAATCGTCCTGCATCATGATCAAACATTTTTCAGCGCCGACCTATTTCGGTTTCTCAATCTCCTGACCAAAGAACTGGCCAGCCTCCTCCTGCTCCTGGACAAACAACGACAACTCCTCGAAGAAACACGCAAGAGGGAACGGCTGAACCGCTTTTTTTCACCTGAAATCGGCAGAGAAATTCTAGCGGCCGGCCACCACCTCCCAAAGGGCAGGAAAGTCACCGCCACCATTCTCTTTGCCGATATCAGAGGATTTTCCCGCCTTACCGAACAGCATGAGGCATACCAGGTTGTCGAAATGCTCAACAGCTTCTATGCCACCATGACCAAGATTATCTTTGCCCACCAGGGAACCCTTGACAAATTCACCGGCGATGGGATATTAGCCCTCTTCGGTACGCCGGTCAGCCGCAGCGACGACCCGCAACGAGCTATCCGGGCAGCAGTGGCCATGCAGCAGCAATGGCAGCAACAACGCACAATGATGACCGGCACAAACCAACAACAACTTGAGCAAGCCTCTTTTGCCATCGGCATCCACACCGGCGAGGTTGTTGCAGGCTTTCTGGGCAACGAAGAGCTGCTCACCTACACCGTCGTCGGCGATCCGGTCAACACCTGTCAGCGGATTGTCTCCCTGGCGGAGGCTGCACAAATTATTATCAGTCAACAAACCCTGCAGGCCGCCGGTTTTACGCCTGAACATCATCCCTTTGAAAGATACCATCCCTCCCGGCCGTTAAAGGGAATGGATAAGAGCATCACCCTTTTTCGGCTCGACTGGCAGGAAAAATAATTCTCAAGAAATCGGCATTACCGCCGAAAGAAATACCATGGAAACACCAGACGACCGACGACAATTCAAGCGCCTTGACAAACCCCTGACCATTGATTTCGGCTTCATCGGGGAAAGCGCTTCCATTGCCGGCAGAAATAGCTTCAGCGGCTTCGTTGAAGATATTTCTCTGGGCGGCATCCGCCTGCTGTTGCGGGAAAAATATGGCAAACTGTACAACATGAGCTTACAGGGCAAGCGGATTAAGCTCTCCCTGCCCCTGTCGCAGTTTGAGCACACCATCTATACCACCGGCATCATTCAGTGGGCGAAAAATACCAGGGAACGTACGGACCAGCTTATTACCTTGGGGGTAAAATTTCTTGATCTGGGGGCAACCGACTGCCACTATCTGGAAAACTATCTCAGCACCAGCCAGGGAGACCACAACCTGTTGTGGGATTTATGGAAGAAGGAAGTCAAGCCATGAACGTCGTAGCGCTTACGCCAGAAGCCAGGGAACCGGTAACCGATAAGGTAACGGCAAAATTCTGGGCCGTCGGCGGCGGCAAGGGAGGTATCGGTAAAAGCATTGTCTCCCTGAATATTGCCTACTGGCTGGCCAAACTGGGTCATAATGTCGTTTTGGTGGATGCCGACCTGGGCGGGGCCAACCTCCATACCTTGCTGGGGATGAGGTTTGTCCATCACACCCTTGCCGATTACCTCAACAAAAAGGTCGAAACCCTGGATGAGGTTGCCATCGAAACCCCGGTACCCGGTTTGCGCCTCATTTGCGGCGCCAGCGATATCGTCGGCCTGGCCAACCCCAAGTATGCGCAAAAGGTTAAACTGATGCGGGCCCTGGACCAGCTCGAAGCTGACCATCTGATCCTTGACTTGGGGGCTGGTGCTGATTATAACACCCTTGATTTTTTCCTCTACTGCACCTATAAAATCGCCGTTGTCACCCCCCAGCCGACCGCTCTCCAGAATTGCTACGGTTTTATCAAAAGTGCCCTTTACCGGGCAATCAATCGCAGCTTTGACCGCAACCTGCGTCTGGCACCGTTAATTAAACGGGCAACGGATCAGAACGGCGATGATCCCATAACCTCAATGGAAGAATTGCTTGCCGCCTTCAGTTTTGTCGACGAAGGCTACGGCCAGCGTCTGCAGGAGATTATCAACAGCTTCAATCTTTACCTGATCACCAACATGGTAAAATCGGTCAAAGACCGTAAAGCGTCACAGATCATTCAAACGGTTACCCAGAAATACCTCAACCTCAAGCATGTTTCCCTGCTGGGTACCATTCCCCATGACCCCCAGATTGAGGATTGTGTCGGTCGGATGAATCCGGCGTTCATGACCAACACCAAAAGTCAGTCAGCCCTGGAATTTTACCAGCTGGTAAATTCCATTATCAAGGAAGGCGGCAAAGAATCCCCCAAGCAAGCCCCCAACTCAAGCTCTCTCACCGGCTGAAGCCGGTTGCTTCCTCCCCCATGCGTCCGTCAACGGCGGTTATTTTTTCGCCGTTGACGGAACAATAACAGATATCCCTGACCAAAGAGAAAACCGCCGATGTGCGCCCACCAGGCAATGCCCCCATAGGCCGCGCCCCGGCCACCCACGGCACTAACCCCCTCTAGGAGCTGGAGCAAGAACCAGAACCCCAAAAAGAGAAATGCCGGCACCTCGACAATGGTAAAAAAGAAAAAAATCGGCAGCAGGGTGATAATGCGAGCCCGGGGATAGAGGAGAAAATAGGCTCCCATGACGCCCGCTACGGCACCACTGGCACCGATGGTCGGCAGCTGTGAATGGGGATTGGTAACCACATGGACCATGGCGGCAACCACGCCGGCAGCCAGGTAAAACAGCAGATATCCCCCATGGCCCAGATGGTCCTCAACATTATCGCCAAAAATCCATAGATATAACATGTTGCCCAGCAGGTGCAGCCAGCCGCCGTGAAAAAACATGTGGGTCAGAAAAGGAAGGTAGCGAACCGGCAGGCCGATCTCAGGGCCGATTGGAGCTGTAAAAAAATGGGCCGGCACCACCCCGAAACCGGCAATCAACCGGGAAATCTGCCCTCCCCAGGAAAGCTCATAACCAAAGAGGACAATATTGAGACTGATCAAAAGATAGTTAACGTAAGGGGTTGTCCGGGAGGGGATGGTATCGCGTAGAGGAATCATAGGTACCGGTCAACAAGCACAGCACATTGGGGAAACTCTATAGGGGGGACGGCAACTCTTGTGGCGCTCTGACAAAAAGGCATCTCTCGTCTAGCGGCCGCCCCGGCCAAAGAGCACCACCTTAATAGTTTCCAGAACGATCAACAGGTCGAGCATCGATGACAGATGCTTGATGTAATAGAGTTCATACTGCAGTTTTTCCCGGGCATCCTCTACGGAAGCCCCGTATGGATAGCGGATCTGCGCCCAGCCGGTTACTCCCGGCTTGACCGTAAAACGCTGAGTATAATAGGGAATCTCGTCTTTCAATTGGTCAATGAAAAATTTTCTCTCCGGCCGCGGGCCGACAAAACTCATGTCTCCCTTGAAGATATTAATCAGCTGGGGCAATTCGTCAAGTCTGGTTTTGCGAAGAAATCGTCCCACCCGGGTCACCCGGTCGTCATCTTCCCGGGCCCACACCGGCCCGTCTTTCTCGGCATCCGTACGCATGGAGCGAAATTTAATCAGGCTGAAAGGCTTTTCATTCTCCCCCAGCCGCTCCTGAATAAAGAAAACCGGCCCCCGGGAATCAAGCTTGACGGCGCAGGCCACCAGCACCAGCACAGGAGCACTGATCAGCAAGCCAATCGTCGCCAGAATCATGCCGATGACTCTTTTGAGCATCCTGGTGCGCTGGGGCTTTTTAAATCCCTGGGTAAAAATAAGCCAGCTGGTCCGCAGGTTATCAATGAGAATTTTACCTTCCAACTGCTCATAGAAATCGATATCCTCGACAATGGTCATGCCGGTCATCTTACACTGCAGAAGTTCGTCTGCCGGGAACACCCCTCGACGCTGGCGCAGAGAAACTACAATCCGGTTTACCCTGTTGGCCGCTGCCAAATGACAAATATCGACATCACTGCCAACAAGCAGATGCTCAGGAACATGTCGCTCACTGTTGCGCGACGGTTGTTCGCCAATCACCCCCACAACATGAAAACCGGTATTTTGCCGCCTGGCTATAGAGGCGCAGATTTCTCCAGCCATGGGGCTGTTGCCAACAATGATGATCGGTTCGGTAAAACGCTCATGCCGGGAAAGCCAGTCAAAAAAAATCCGCCAGGCAAAAACCAGCAAAAACGCTGCCAATAATACGGCATAAATCAGCGGACTGGGAAAGATGTTTGCCGGCGAAACGTAGGAAAAAAATGCCATGAACAGACACAGTAAGCCGGTTGCCTGGATAAGCCTTAAGCCATACTCAACAAAGGCGATCCTTGTCCTGATGTCATATAAATCAAAATAGAACAGCGAAAAGTGATAGCAGACAGCAAAAAGAAAGATATGGGCAACAAACAGCTGCAGGCTATAACCACTCTCAGGGAACCAATGGACATAGCTAGCCGTAACCAGCAGGCCACCACCAATTATCAACGCTGATTCAATAAGAAAAAAAACAACATTTCTCAAACCGAACTGGCTCATGGAATTTTCTAATTCATCCTATGGTGATGGGTTCACGGTCATAGCTGTTATCCAACGCAACTGCTGGACATTTCAACCAACGTTAAAAAGCTGCTATCAGACCTGTTCCTGATAATAAAAACTGGAAGTTCGGTAATCGGCACCATTAAAGACCACCCCAAGCACCTTGTCCCGATCGAGATTTTTAAAGGCCTGCTTGATGACATCCCGGCTACTTTCACCATAACGGACCACCAGGATAATACCATCCACCTGACTGGCAAGGATATCAGCTTCGGTGGTTGAAAGCAGCGAGGTGGTATCAAAAATAATGTAACGGTCTGAATAACGGGTTTTCAGATCAGTAATCAGATTTTTCATCCGCTCGGAAGCCAGCAGCTCAGCTGGTTTAGCCGGCGCCGCACCCATGGGCAGAATGGAGAGTTTGGACAAATCTGTCTTTACCAACACCGATGACAGGTCAATATCAGTGGTCAAATAGGTGGCTAAGCCTCGGCTGAATTCAAGCCCCAGATATTTGCTCACCTCCGGTTTGCGAAAGTCACCATCAACCAGCAACACGTATTCTTCCAAGCCCTGAGCTAATGACAAGGCCAGATTCAACGCGATAGTTGTTTTACCCTCGCGGGGTACGGCACTGGTTACCAGAATCGTTTTATTGGGCAGCCGTTCAGGAGCGCTGAGGATAATTTTGGTACGCAACTTTTTAATCTGTTCCGACGCCAGCGAAAATGGCTTGGTTAAGGAAACCAGATGTTCATCCAATAGCGAAAGATTAAGATCAATTTTTTGTGATGTCATGTGCGGCAATCTGCTTGATGCCTGAGACAGATCACCAACCGGTTTATTGGCACCGGCGTTGCTACCTATTACAGGCTCCGGCTCCACCTCCGCGACGGCCGCCGGCAATAATGGTGCTCTCGGTACGCTGCGCTCTGCAGTACCAGCAAGGCTCTCCTGTTCGGCTTTTTTCAAGGCATCCTGAATTCTACTCATGAGGCAAGCTCCATTTGATCCTGTCGGGTTAGAACAGGTTTCGAATACATACAACACCGCACATCAGCTCCTGTTTAAAGATCAGAAAGGTCAACAGGACCATACTGAACAGCACGCATAAGATCAAAACTTCCCCCAAACTGGAAAGTTTTCGTTTTGCAGGAACCACATTCATCTTTGACGTTTCCGATCCTGAAAGGCTGAGATGCAAATCGGCAATAACCTCGCCGACAACACCGTCATCAATCTGCCGCAGCTCCTGGGCATAACCTATCAGCAGGGCATTATCGCCGATGACATTTACCAGCCGGGGTATGCCGCCACTATATTTGGCAATCAACTCCAGCGCCCGGTTAGTAAATAGATTAATATTGGCAGCTCCGGCCACCAGCAGCCGTTTCCTAACATAATCTTTCACCTCCAGGGGACTGAGGGGGGGCAAATGATAGCGAATCACCACTCTCTGGTTCAACTGACGCAACTCAGGTCGATCCAGCTTCTCCCTGAGCTCAGGCTGACCGACCAAGATCATCTGCAAGAGCTTGTTTTTCTGCGTTTCGAGGTTGGAGAGCAGGCGAATCTCTTCAAGAACATTCAAGCTGAGATTCTGGGCCTCATCAATAACCAGCACCGGCACCCTCTTTTTTTTCAAACAGGTCAGGAGAAACTCGTTAAAAATACGGAGATTTTCCTGCTTATTTTTCCCTCTCTCTGGGATGCCAAATTCATCAAAGATAGCAGCAAAAAACTCCGTAATGGTCAAAATCGGGTTAAAAATATAGGCAACCTCAACATCTTTATCCAGGTGATTCAGTAAATTATGAATCAAGGTGGTTTTTCCCACCCCCACCTCACCGGTAATCACGACAAAACCACGCCGCTCTCGAATTCCATATACCAGATGGGCATAGGCCTCCCGGTAATGATGATTCAAATAGAGGAAATGGGGATCGGGAGTAATATTGAACGGCCGCTCATTAAAGCCGTAAAAAGCACAATACATAACTCTCCGGCAAGCCTCTACAGATGGAAAAAGGTGTTCTGGAACCAGTTCGAAAAGGAAAATGTCATGGTATAATATTTATATCCCAGATAACCGGCTATGACCGCAACTCCCACAAGAGTGAGACAACCACCTAGATTCTTTATCTTATTCCATCTCATTTCCCGGGTGGTCAGTATCCGGGGGATGGTAACCAGAACGGGGAAATTGATACTACTTTCAAGATCAGTAATATACCTGAATGATTTTTTTGAAAATTCCAGCAACAAGGCCAACCCAACGCCAAGAGCCAACCCAAAAACCATGCCAGCCAGGAGAATTTTCCGCCGATCCGGTTTGAACGGCTTAATGGGCACCTCAGCGGGATCCAGCACTTTAAACTGCTCCCCCTGCTGCTGCATTTCCAGATTTTCAGAGAGTTGTGCCTCGATTTTGCGATCCAGCAAATTCTGGTAGTTGTTGTGCAGGTTGCCATAATCACGCGTAAGGGCCACCAGTTCTGCTTCACGCTTCGGTGCATTTTCCACTTTGGCGGTTATGGTAAGAGTTTCAGCGCGCAGACGTGTGAGCTCGGTCTGCAATTGGCTTATTTCCCGTTTCACTGCTAGCAGCTGCGCACTCGTTTCCATAAATGCCGGGCTGGCTTGCCCGGCGTCAGTATCATCACCCACCACAACCGACTTCTGCGCTGCCTGCTTCTCCGCCACTTTCTGCTCTAACTTGGCAATCTCACGCAACAGGGTGATAACATCAGGATGAGCGTCCGTATAGCGACTTTTCAAGACCGTCAGCTGTTCCTTCATCGACGCCAGCTGTGCAACATCCGGGTCAACTGTCATCAGCCGGCCGCCAACCACCACCGTCGGATTCGCGGCGTTCAACTGGGCCAACTGCTGCTGCAGTTGGATCTGGCGATCCTTGGCTGCCGCCAGCGCCGCACTGGAAGTCTGATACTGTAGTTCCAGTCGGTCAAGCAATCGCAGGTTGGCATCCTGCTGATCCGGCAGTTCTCCCATATGGGCTTTCTTAAAATCACTCAGGAGCCTTTCTTTTTCACTCAGCTGCTCTTCAAGTTTGGCAAGCTCCCGATCAAGGAAATTTGACGTTTCCCGCGCCTGACGTTCACGCAGTTTGAGATTTTCTTCAATGTAGAGCGACGCCAATCCGTTGGTAACTTGCATCGCCATGCGCGGATCGGGATTCTGAAAACTGATGCTAAAGGAATTAACTCCGGCATGGGAACGGTTGTTGACGGAAACATCAATTTTCTCACGCATTAAGTCAATAATTTCCTCCGGCGCTGATTTCTCCACCTCTTCCCGATAGAGACCAAAACGATCAATGATCTGTTTGAGGCGGGTCCGGCTCATTATCTGCTGACTCAATGTCTGCAATCGGTCCGCCACTGCACTGGGAACCGTCGACCGGACGTAATTGTCGGGAATATTCTGGGGAACCACCAGAATGGTGGTCGATGCCTGGTAGACATTGGGAATTGCCAGGGAAAAAATGAAGGCACAGAAGGTTGACAGAACAAAAGGTAGAAGTATCAACCATTTATTACGTAAGAACAGGTCCAGATACTGCTGCAGCTGAACCTGTTGTTTCTCATCACTAAAAGCCATTACCTGCTCCTGCGTGCTGTTCCCGCCATACGTTGGCGACAATAGTGCCTAGACGGTTGCAGAACCTGCCGCACTCCGGGACGGGATCAGCATACCTGCCAACACCCCGAAATCGGGGCTGCGTCGTGTTCTGCAAACTATAACCATCCGGTTCTCTAACCTATTCGACAAATGACAACAAAAGTTGAGCCTTCTTTACAACAAAGAAACGGCAGGAACCTTCTTTTGCCTCCTGCCGCTTCTAGAGCAAACCAGGGCACTCGGCCGAGTTAAAAAATATCCCAGGAACCACTTAAACGGAGGGCAATACGGTTATCAACATAATCATCAAGGTCATCAGTGGAATCATTTTCATCATAGGTATACTCGACAATCACCGACAACCAGGGCAACATCTGGTATGACAAGGAAGTACTCACCTGATAGCTGTCCTCCTCGTTGGCTGACAAGGCATCCTGGTAGTCATCATTGCCCACCATCCCCCGGCCGGTAAAGGTCCAGCGATCGGCAAACAGGTAGGAGAAAGATGCCTGCAGGCGCCAGAACTCTGTATAGCCATTGCTGCTCCCATCAAAGTAGTCCACGTCCGAGCCTTGATCAAAGCTGAGGGAAAAACTTTTATGTTCAAAAACTCTTGCCAGGCTTGCGTGGTAATTGTTGCCCGAGGCATCTTCACCGGCACCATCGGCGTTGCGATCGTAGCGGCCATAACTGACATCCAGGGTATAAAATTCCCAAAAGCGGTAGGTAAAGCCCAGGTTGCCTTCGTACTCCTGATAGTCATCGTCCAGGCTGCTGCGGTCATAGGTAAAATCGGTATAGCCAACTTCACCGTAGATATCCAAAGCGGGCGTAATCGTCCTGGTATAACGAACCATTCCACTCTGACTGACAAAATCATCAGGACCATCAAAAAGGCCACGGTCAAAAACATAGTCCACATCAACCAAATTCCGCGGATCAAAGCGAAATCCCAAATGGCCGCTGACCTCATGCTCTTTGCTGTCCTCATCCAAAGGGTTGTCGTTTTCCAGGAGGCCGAAACGGTACCCGGCCCGGACAAAACGGCCATCGCCGAAAGTATAGGTTGTTCTGAAGCTGGCATCATTGCGATAGTAGGTATCCCGGCCGCTGCGCTCATCGTAGCCACGAACCACATCGTCACGGTAATCCCTCAGGGAGTCATCAAGAGGATCCTCACTCTGGAGAAAATGGTTGTCAAACTCAAACAAAACTGCTTCATAGGGTTGACAATAGGTTGACAGCGCCAGGCTATGAGACACATAGTCCAGTGAACTATCATCTTCATACACGTTGAATCCGGGCGCATAGACCAAAGACAATCCAGCATGCTCTGCTTCCGCCCGCCATTCAATCTCTGGACTGATGGTTACATTAAAGTCATCTTTCTCATGATCCGCATCCAGATAGATATTGTCATCATATTCCACCCCAGTGGTCAGCCTCGTGGTCAAATGGTATTGGACCTCAGCGGAGGCTGTCGGACTCCACAAAAAAATCACACAGCATAACAGAGAGAACATCCATCGTTTTTTCATGCAGCTACCTCTCGTCAGAATTATAGTTGGGCATCCCCATTACCGTCACCTTACTGGACTATCAAACGGTCGTTTTTGTGCAAATAAATATCAGGCGACAGGCCGGCAATAATACTATCGTAGTTGATCCGGTAGCGTTTTTCCTGCTCACCCTCCTGGCGCACAAGGATGATCTTATCCGTGGTTGCCCATTCCGCAAAACCGCCAGCCATGGAGATAGCCTGCAACACCGTGGTATTGCTGCGAATGGTAAACGCCCCGGGGGTATTGACCTTGCCGACGATGAAGATTTTGAAGCTGTTTACTGCCGTCAAGGAAACGGAAACATTTGGTGTTTCAAGATATTGCGCATAGCGTTCGGCCAGCACTTGGCTCAACTGTTTAACATTTAAGCCCACAGCCTTGATATCACCCACCAGAGGCAGGGTAACCAATCCGTCGGGGCGAACGGCAACTTCCCGGGAAAGCTCTGCATCTTTCCAAACCTCGACCCGCAAAACATCTTCCGGCCCAATAATAAACTGATCATCGGCAAAGCTCATGGGCGGATCCGACGATGTCAGCTCAGGAAAATTTGCTGTCACGCAGGACATGAGAAAACCAGCTATAACGACACACAACACACATCTCGCAACTTTCTTCATCCTCCCACACTCCCTTTCAAAAATGATTATGCCTTATGTGATGGACTCGCAACAACCGAAAAATCAATGGCACAGCAATAACCTCAACTAAACGAAAGACCCATGAATCCATCAGCGGTGGGCAAAAAACAACAACCATTGCCTAACTACGATTATGGTTGTGGCGTGCCATCGGGGTGCAAGCCGCACTCTTTGATCTTGGTCAGCAAGGTCTTATAACTGATTTTCAGATATTCGGCTGTTTTCACCCGGTTCCAACCGGTTTTAGCCAGCACTTTTTCGATAATCAGGCGTTCGGCCCGCCGGGCTGCCTCTTTCTCAAAAACTTTCAGCTCCTGTACCATATCATCGTCAACGGGGGCTATCTTGTGCCCCCGGCCAACTCTTTTTTTTGCCGAAATTTCTGAAATAGCCGGAGCCTCATCACCAAAAATGACAATTCTTTTAATCATGTTTTCCAGTTCGCGAACATTCCCGGGCCATTGGTAACTGAACAGCAGGCGCAGCAACCGGCGGCTCAAGCCCATTGTCTTTCGATTATACTGGCGGGAAAACTGATCCAAAAAGTATTCGGCAATATGGGGAATATCCTCCAGTCGATCTCGCAAAGGCGGCAGAAAAATCTCCACCACTTTCAAACGATAGTAGAGGTCCCGGCGGAACCTGCCGTTTTCCACCGCCTGCTCCAAGTCGAGGTTGGTGGCGGAAATAACCCGCATATCAGCCTGGATATCACGGTCGGAACCAAGGGGTGAAAAACTGCCATCCTGCAACACCTGCAGCAGTTTCGACTGCAGAACCGGATTGATCTCCCCGATCTCGTCAAGATAAATAGTTCCGCCACTGGCGGCTTCAAATTTGCCGATTTTTCGTTCCACGGCACCGGTAAACGCCCCCTTCTCATAGCCGAACAACTCACTTTCAACCAGCTCCAACGGAATAGTGGAACAGTTTACTTTAACAAAAGCAGCCTGGGACCTCAAGGAATGGGCATAGATCACTTTAGCCAGCAGGTCTTTGCCCGTTCCGCTCTCACCACGCAGCATAATGGGCACATCGGTTTCTGCAACCTGATCAACAATAGAACGGATCGGAACCATGGTCCGTGAACAGCCGAAAATCAGGTCATAAAGAGCGTACTCTTTCATCTGCGCCCGTTTGCTGCTGACCTCTCGGGACAGGGCCTTGCGATCCAGCACCTTTTGAATCCGGATTTTCAATTCATTGGCATCAAACGGCTTGCTGATAAAATCATCGGCCCCTGATTTCATAGCCTTGACCACAACATCAACGGAATCATGGACAGAAAGAGCAATGATCGGAATTTCCCGGTTAATGGCCCTGAAGGACTCAATAATTTCAACCCCGCCACTTTTCCGGGACGAGATATCAATAATGGCAAGGTCCGTATCCAGACTGCGCAACTGACTCAAAGCATCACCAACATCTCGAAAAGGAAACACCACAAAATCCGGTCGGCAGAGAATGGTTTCCACCAATCCCTGGACCACAGGATCATCAACCAGCAGGAGTAAACGGCAAGGGGAGGGAGACTGCTTCATGTGTCCTTAAATTTTACCTTATCCAAACCGCAGGCTTTCAGCTTATATAGAAAAGCCTTGTAGCTTACCTGCAGCATTCCAGCGGCTTTTTTCTTGTTGAAATTAGCCCGCTCAAGCATTTTCAACAGATAGCCACGCTCGTCAGCGGCAACCATCTCATTAACCACCTGGCGCAATGGCAACCTGTCGCTCTGGGCCAGCAGAAGATCAATATTGACCGTCGGCGACACATCATGCAGCAGCAATTCCGCCGACTGTTTTTTGCCGCCTTCTTCCTGCTGCCAGCCGGAACCACTGCCAAGGATAACAAATCGTCTCATCCAGTTTTCCAGCTCCCGCACATTTCCCGGCCAGTCATAGACCATCAGCTCATCGATGACCTTGTAGGAAATTTTCCGCTTTCTGCCATAGCGCTCATTATAACTCTTGAGAAAATAATCAACCAGCAAGGGGATATCATCAACTCTGTTTTTCAAAGATGGGACATAGATATTCACTACGTTCAGCCGGTAATACAGATCCGAGCGGAAAAATCCACGACCGATCTCCTCTTCCAGATTGCGGTTGGTAGCTACGAGAATCCGGCAACGCACCGGTATCTCCTGTGTTCCTCCCAACCGGCAGCATGTCCGATCCTGCAAAACCTGTAAAAGCTTGGTCTGCAGCGCCAGACTCATCTCGCCAATCTCATCAAGGAAAATACTGCCCCGGCCTGCCTGTTCAAATTTCCCCGGCTTATTGCGCAACGCCCCGGTAAAAGCACCCCGTTCAAAACCAAACAGTTCACTTTCGAGCAAGTTTTCCGGTAAAGCGGCACAATTAATTTTAACAAACGGACTGGAAGCCCGCTTTGACAGGAAGTGAATCCGGTTGGCAACCAGCTCTTTACCAACCCCCGTGTCGCCATGGATCAACACCGTCACATCCGTATCGGCAATCTGTTCGACAACCTCCTTGACTCTTTTCATCGATTCACTTTGGGAAATAATTTTGCGCAGCCCCCTATTGGGCAAGCGGGCCTGCAAATCCTCACGCTCATCTTTGAGCCGTTTTTCCGCCAGCACATTCTCGATGGTAATCAGCAGCTCACTGTTATCAAAGGGCTTTTTAACATAATCCCAAGCCCCGGCCTGCATGGCTTCAACCACCACATCTGAACGATCAAGAGCGGATAGCATGACCACCGGCAAATGGGGAAAACGCTTGGAAACCCGACGCAGCAATGTAACTCCGTCAATACCCGGCAGCATGATGTCAAGGAGAATCAGATCAAACTGGCCCTGCTCCAGCTTCTCCCAAGCCTGCTCGGCGTCATGGGCCATGCTGGCGCGAAAGCCGCTGCCCTCCAGTACGTTGACCAGACACGAGCAGATAATCTCCTCGTCATCGACCACCAGAACAGTATTTTTAGACTCTTTCTTCATCACCAACCATTAAGATAACTGCGGAAAAACACCCGGTTTGCGGCGGGCAGTTATTCAGCAACAAGACGCATAGGCAACATGAAAATAAACTTACTGCCCCGGGAGGTACGTTCAGCGCTAATCGTCCCACCGTGGCACTGAACAATTTTGCGGCTGATAGCCAACCCCAGTCCTGTACCTTCGCCATGGGTACTGGTGAAAAATTCATCAAAAACCACCTGGCTATTATCTGCTGGCACGCCGACACCGGTATCCTCCAGCGAAACGCTCACCCCTTTCACCGTTCTCGTGTCAGCCAGCGGCAGGACAGCTCCGGCAGCAGAAAACTGCTGCGTAAACGTGGAGCTGGCAACATCAATCACCTTCGTGCGCCAGGTAAGACTGCCGCCGGCAGGGGTAAATTTAATTGCATTATCCATCAGATTAACCAGCACCCGACCAATTTTTTCCCGATCAAACAGGAACGGCGTCATCCCCGCCTGCAGTTCGGTAATCACGGTAATCTTCTTTTTTTCCACCAGGGGCTGGAAATATTCAATCGTCCGATAAATTTCATCATTGATCAGCCAACGTTTGAGGCGGACATCCTGCTGGACGCACTTCAGTCGGCTATAGGTAAGAATATCATTGAGCAACGCCATCAGACGTTTGCTTGTCTTGTCCAGATCAACAATAATTTTCTGCCGCTTTTTTCCATAGCCGGCGGCATCGGCAGTCATAATCTGCAGGTAACTGTTGATCACCGTGATGGGATTTTTCAGTTCATGGACCAGGGAAGCGAAAAACGTGTCTTTCATCTTATCAAGGTGCAGCCTGCCGCTGATATCTCTGACGTAAAACTGCTGGGTCACCCCTTCAGCATCGGATACCCGGCAGCCGGTTACCTCTACTTTCACCGGCAGATTATGGAAATGTTTTAACTGTGTCTCAAAATGGAACTCCGGCAGGGTGCAGGCTTCCTCCTGTTCCCTCGCTTCCAGGTATTGGCAGGGAGTCATGATCTGCTGCCGGCCGGGCAGATCCAGCACGTCAGCAAGCACTATGTCGGAGGGGGGATCATCATAACCGGCCAACCGCCAGAATTGGGGATTGGCATAGTCGATAACACCATTTTTGACGGTGACAATGCCATCCGCAGCCTGTTCAACCAGAAACCGGTACCTCCTCTCCGAATCTGCCAGCCGGCGATAGCCTTTTGCCACTTCCTGCTCCAGGCGCTGATTGAACTGCTGCAATTCAATAATCAGCAGGGAATTCCTCAACGCTTTGGCAGCCTGGTCAGCCACCACTTCCAGAGAGCGCTGCAGCTGTTCATCGAAAACACCCTGTTGCGAATGGCTGAGGTTAATCCCGCCGAGCAGCTCATCACCATCAATGATCGGCACACACAACAGCGATTTAACAGTTATGGGAGATGAGGCAATCAGGAGAAAATCAGGGCTCTGGCCGGCATCTTCAACCAGGAAAGGACTTTTTTGCAGGGCCGCCCGGCCAAGGATTCCCTCACCCAAACGAAAATAACCGCTCTCATCCGACAATTCATCATGAAAAAAAACCGGCGAAGCATCCTGGCGACCCATGGCAGCTCGAAGATAAAGACTTTTCCTGGCTGCATCAATCACGTAGAGAGAACAGTTTTCCGCTACGGTTTCAGCAATGATGCCGCTGACAATCGTTTTACAAACCTGAGGAAAGTCATGGGTATGACGCAACGAACTGCCGACCCGATTAAGCAGGGGCAATTGCTTTTGGAGGTCAATACGGTGCTGCAAAGAATCCTCGCTGCCGGACATCCAACCGTGGAAGAGGAAAAAGCTTTCAAAAACATCCGGTTATCTACCATAAGAGGATAAAAATAGCAAAAAATTTCTCATCCACACATTTCATAAGTGGAAAATATTTACATAGCCCTGCCATGGGGCAATACCGGGCTGAACTGCTGCCAGGAACCACCTGCACCCATGTTCAGCGGCCTGTTGCCCCTTCCCTGGCGGTCCGCCATACAGGCAGAGGAAAAACCGAGACCTGGACCTAAAAGCTGGGGCTGGTGACTTCTGGAACAACCCCCACTACCCCGTTTAAGGTCACGTTACAATGAAAAATGGGGCTATGCAATCTTCGCGTCAACAGCGTTGACGTTACCCTAGGCAAACACACCATCAACAGGCGCCTGACAATCAGGACAGCAGCCATTTTCCAGCCGGTTTTTCCGGATGCTGAAACCATACCGTTCAATCAGCAGGCTGCCGCAGGCATGACAGGTGGTCGACTCCCCCCCTTCTCCGGGGCGATTACCCTCATACACATACCTCAGCCCGGTCTGCAACCCGATCTGACGGGCATGCCGCAGGGTGACCACTGGGGTCGGAGGAGCATCAGTCAGCTTGTAGGTTGGATAGAAACCGGTCACATGCCAGGGAATCGACGGTGAAACGGAAAAAACAAACTCCGCAATCCGGCCCAGTTCATCATCGCTATCATTGTAACCGGGAATAACAAGGGTGGTAATTTCGATCCAGACACCCAGGTCGTGCAGACGACGGATAGTATCCAGCACCGGCTGCAGACGGGCTCCGCAGACCTCACGGTAGAAGGTCTCACTGAAGCTTTTCACATCGATATTAATGGCATCGAGGAAAGGGGCAATGGCAGCAGCAGCCTCGGCGGTCATAAAACCATTGCTAACAAAAACATTTTTCAGCCCCCGGGCCCGGGCCTCGCAGGCTGTATCATAGGCAAGCTCGAAATAAACGGTGGGTTCAGTATAGGTGTAGGCAACCGTTTCACAACCAGACCGGAGCGCCGCCGCCACAATCTCCTGGGGACTTTTCTGTTCACCCAACAGAATATCACGATCATGGGGCATCTGGGAAATCTCATAATTCTGACAATGACGGCAGCGGAAGTTACAGCCGGGGGTGGCAATGGAATAGCTCAGACTGCCCGGCAGAACATGGTAAAGGGGCTTTTTTTCGATGGGATCGACATGGGAGGCAATAATCTTATCATAGACCAGGGAATACAAAACGCCATTGCGGTTTTCCCGAACCCCGCACACCCCCCGCTTACCGTCAGCCAGGCGACATTCATGGGCACAAAGATGGCATTTCACCCGGTTTTCAGCCAACTGTTCATACAGCATTGCTTCTTTCATACGGTTACCTCACGGACCACTGCCGCCTCGTCAACCAGCAGTTGTTTGCCTTTGTTTTATCTTTTGTCTTTTACCTTATGCCCCAAAAGCCTAACCGGATTATGCGCCCTTGTCAACATTGCCCCTCTCCTCGCCACCAGCCGCCACATCCACGTCCGATGCCGGTTCACACCGGCAGCAGACAGTCATATCCATCTCATTTCATACGCTTTTTTCCCGTTTTCTCCGGTGGCAGCGACATGAGACAACGAAGGGAAAACGGTTTTCTATTGCATTCCCAGCCTGTTTACGTTATGTATTTGAGCCAATAATTTTCATTAAAGGAGTTATCTATGGCAACGATCAGAAAAGCCCTGATCAGCGTTTCCGACAAGGAAGGAATCGTTGATTTTGCCAGGGGTTTGACAAACTACAATGTTGATATTCTCTCAACCGGCGGCACGGCAAAACTGCTACGGGATCAAGGAATTTCGGTCACTGACGTTTCAGAGTACACCGGCTTTCCTGAGATGCTGGACGGCCGGGTCAAAACCCTGCATCCGAAAGTCCACGGGGGCCTGCTGGGACGGCGGGACCTGCCGCAACATCGGGAAAAAATGGCCGCCCATGGTATCGACCCCATTGATCTGGTGGTTGTCAATCTTTATCCCTTTGAAGCAACCGTTGCCAAGCCGGACTGTTCGTTTGCAGATGCAATTGAAAATATCGACATTGGCGGTCCCACCATGCTGCGATCGGCGGCCAAAAATTTCCGCGATGTGACGGTTGTCATTGATCCTGACGACTACCGAGCAGTGCTGGATGAGATGAAGGCGGAAAACGGCGGGGTTTCGTCAACGACCAATTTCCGGTTGGCAAAGAAAGTCTTTCAGGCCACGGCACGTTATGACGCTGCCATCTCAAACTACCTCGGCACCTATCCGGAACTTGACTGCCAACCGGAAGACCGGCTGGTTTTTCCCGAAACATTCACCTATCAGGGATTGAAGGTCCAGGACCTTCGTTACGGCGAAAATCCACACCAGAAAGCGGCATTTTACCACGACCTGGCCGTCACCGAACCCTGCATCGGCAGTGCCATCCAGTTACAAGGCAAGGAGCTCTCCTTCAATAACATTCTCGACAGCAACGCCGCCTTTGAACTGGTAAAGGAATTCTCCACCACCGCGGCCGTGGTCATCAAACATAACAATCCGTGCGGTGCAGCCCAGTCGCCGGACGGCAACCTGGTGGAAGCCTATTGCCAGGCACGGGCCTGCGATCCGGTGTCGGCCTTTGGCGGCATTGCCGCGTTCAACATTCCCGTTGATCGGGAAACGGCTGAAGAGATTGCCAGCACGTTCATGGAAGCGGTCATCGCCCCTGATTATTCTCCCGAGGCACTGGCCGTACTCGGCAAAAAAGATGCCTTGCGGCTGCTCAAGGCCCCCTTGGGAGCAAAGGCTGGCAGTGGCAGACTGGAATTCAAAAAGGTGGTCGGCGGTTTACTGCTTCAAGATCGCGATCTGCTGCTGACCCCGCCATCAGAATGGCGGACGGTTTCCCAGCGCCAGCCTAGCGAACAGGAATTGGTCGACCTTCTTTTTGCCTGGAAAATCAGCAAGCATGTAAAATCCAATGCCATCGTCTTTGCCCGGCATAATCAACTGGTGGGCGTTGGGGCGGGGCAGATGAGTCGGGTAGATTCGGTCAACATCGCGGTCATGAAAGCTCTGAGCGACACTGCCGGCACGGTGGTTGGCTCGGATGCCTTTTTTCCTTTCCGGGATGGCATCGATGCAGCAGCCAAAGCCGGTGCTACGGCCATCATTCAACCCGGCGGATCAGCCCGCGATGATGAAGCCATTGCGGCGGTCAACGAGCATAATATGGCAATGGTCTTTACCGGAACTCGGCATTTCAAGCATTAGGATTATGCTGCACCCATCTTGTGCGGCACGAACTAGCACTGTGACCTTTTCACCGGCACCATGGATCTGCCGGTAAAAATCTATTGCTAACCATACTTCCGGAAAAGGGGATAAAGATGAAAATTCTTGTCGTTGGCGGTGGAGGCCGGGAACATGCACTGATCTGGAAAATTGCCCAGAGCAACAAGGTGTCACGTATCTTCTGTGCCCCCGGCAACGCCGGAATTGCTCAGCTGGCGACATGCCTCCCCATCAAGGCAAATGACATTGATGGTTTGTTGAAATTTGCCCTGGAAGAGGAGATCAGTCTGACAGTTGTCGGCCCGGAAAAACCCCTCACCGAAGGGATAGTGGATCGGTTCAGCGAACACAATCTGAAAATTTTCGGCCCCAGTAAGCTGGCGGCGGAAATTGAAGGCAGTAAAACGTTCTGCAAAAACCTGCTGCAGCAATACAACATCCCCAGCGGCTACTTTGCTTCATTCGATAACATTGATGATGCCATTGAGTATATCTATAGCAAAGGGGCTCCCATAGTGGTGAAGGCCGATGGCCTGGCAGCCGGCAAAGGGGTGGTGGTGGCCCAGACGGTGGAGGAAGCAGAAGATGCCGTCCATATGATCATGCGCAAAAAAGCCTTTGGTGAAGCGGGCAACAGAGTGGTTATCGAAGAGTTTCTCGAAGGAGAGGAAGCCTCTTTTCTGGTTTTCACCGATGGTGACATTGTCATTCCCATGGTTACCTCTCAGGACCACAAACCGATCTTTGACGGTGATCGGGGGCCGAATACCGGCGGCATGGGAGCCTATTCACCCGCACCGGTGATTACTGACGGCCTTTTCCGCCGGATCATGAATGATATTATGATTCCCACCGTCAAAGGGATGGCTGCTGAAGGAAGAAAATATCGCGGAGTGCTCTATGCCGGCCTGATGATCAAGGAGGGTATCCCACGGGTGCTTGAGTTCAATGCCCGGTTCGGCGACCCCGAAGCTCAGCCGCTGCTCATGCGACTGAAAAGTGATCTGGTACCTATTCTTGAAGCCTGCATCACCGGCCACCTGGCAAAAACCATGGTTGCCTGGGATGAACGGCCGGCGGTCTGTGTAGTCATGGCTTCTGAAGGCTACCCGGGCTCCTATGAAAAGGGCAGAGTGATCACCGGGCTCAGCACAGCTGAAGACCTTGACGACGTGATGGTTTTTCATGCCGGCACCACCATGAATGAAGAAGGACAAGTGGTCAATAATGGTGGTCGGGTTCTGGGGGTTACCGCCCTTGGACCAACAATTCCCAAAGCCATTAACCTCTGTTACCGGACGGTTGAAAAGATCTCCTGGCCTGGCGCTCAGTACCGCAAGGATATTGGTCAAAAGGCCTTGAAAAGGCTGAGGTAGCGTTCACTTTCCATTCACTGCCAAAAAGGCAACCTTTCAACCCCTAGGCCCGCAGAATAGACCAATGACTGACATCTATAATGTTCTGATTATTATGGGCAGTGATTCCGACTGGGAGATAATGGCTGAAGCCTCCCGCATCCTGCGGCAGTTTTCCGTCCCCCATCTGACCAGGGTCACCTCTGCTCACCGAACGCCCGAACGAACCGTAACCCTGGTTAATGAAGCAGCAAAAAAGGGCTGCCAGGTCATCATTGCCGGGGCCGGCGCCGCCGCGCATCTGGCCGGAGTTGTGGCCGCCCATACCACCCTGCCGGTAATCGGGGTCCCGCTCAATGCCACCTCCCTCCAGGGCATGGACGCCCTGCTGGCCACGGTTCAAATGCCGGCCGGAATTCCGGTGGCAACAATGGCCATCGGTAAGGCGGGAGCCACCAACAGTGCCCTGCTGGCAATCCAGATCCTGGCTTTGGCAGACAAGCGCCTTGCGGCAGACCTGCTGGCCTATCGACAAACCATGGTTGCTACCGTAGAAACAAAAGACAAAAAACTCCAGCAACAGATTAATTGCATATAAAAACTATCTCCGGGCATTCATGAAGAACATTGTCTACCCCTTCCCGGCTGGCCGGGAAGGGGTTTTTCTCAAACAGATCCGCCAGGCCATCATTGATAGCAAGCTGCTGATTTTCCCCACTGAAACATTTTACGGACTTGGCGGCAACGCCCTCAACAAGCAAGTAGCGAATGCCGTTTTTCAACTGAAAGGTCGTCAGCAACACAAACCGTTTCCCGTGCTGATTGCCGGCTTACCGATGCTCTTATCCCTGGCAACCGAAATCACCCCCCTGGCTCAGAAACTTATGGAGCGCTGCTGGCCTGGACCTTTAACCCTTATCTTTGCTGCCCGACCGGGCCTACCGGCTGGAGTGGTGAGCGTTGAGCAAAAAATTGCCGTTCGGGTCTCTTCCCACCCTCTTGTCCAGCAGCTTTTCCAAAAGCTTGAGGTCCCCCTGATCGCCACCAGTGCCAACCTGAGTGCGGCACCGGCGGTCTCGTCGTTCACCGACCTCAGCTCCGGGCTGGTTAACCAGATTGATTTGGCCATTAACGGTGGCAGGTGTCCGGGAGAACAGCCATCGACCATTATTGATGTTTCCGAACCACTTCCCCGCCTGATTAGGGCGGGCACCATACCCTTTTCAGACAGCTTATACCGATGACGACTCTTATCCATGGCATCCCGATTGCCAACCCCCAGGCTGTTGCCCTCTTCTCCACCGGCCTTGACAGCATTTTGGCAGTCAAGGTATTGCAACGGCAACACCTTGCCGTCCAGGGGCTTTATTTTACTACACCATTTTTCAACAATGACATCAGGGGACGGGAGGATGAATTTATCAGGCTGATCAAGCAACGCTACCGGATCCCCCTATGTGTTGTCGACATCAGCAGTGACTTCCTCACCTTGCTGGAGGCACCACCCCATGGCTACGGGAAAAATTTCAATCCCTGCATTGACTGCAAAATACTCATGGTCCAAAAAGCAAAAACCTATGCCAAACAGTGGGGCGCCGGCTGTATTGTCACCGGTGAAGTTCTGGGACAGCGGCCCTTTTCCCAACGGCGGGATACCATGCGGATCATTGAACGGGATTCCGACACCGACGGCATGCTCCTGCGGCCGCTCTCAGCCCGGCTGCTCAAGGAAACAGTGGCCGAACAGACGGGTCTGGTCGATCGTACCCTCCTCTATGACTTTTCCGGCCGCGGCCGCAAACAACAGCTGATGCTGGCTGCTGAACTGGGAATAACCGATTTCCCGACCCCGGCCGGTGGCTGCCTGCTTACAGACCCGGCCTTTGCCCGACGGATACAATCGCTCTATGCCGCCGGCCACCAACCGGCTGCCCGTGAAGTAGAGGTATTGAAATATGGCCGTTTCTACCCATT
This sequence comes from Candidatus Anaeroferrophillus wilburensis, assembly GCA_016934315.1. Lineage (NCBI taxonomy): Bacteria > Deltaproteobacteria > Candidatus Anaeroferrophillales > Candidatus Anaeroferrophillacea > Candidatus Anaeroferrophillus > Candidatus Anaeroferrophillus wilburensis. Next base: position 55,776 of record JAFGSY010000025.1, read on the forward strand.
CGCGGCTGGAACGTTTCTGGCGGTCGGCAGAAATAAAAACGAAAACCAGCAACTACTCTCCTTGGCCACGGCCGCTGATATCATCCTTAAACTTGTAGAAATGCCCGGGCCGGTGGGATTCTTCACCGGTGACCACCTGCAGCTGCAACAAGCTGGAGCTTTGCTGGTCCAGCACAGCAAAGCCAGAAATCAACCGGAAGTGACGATCTCCTGGACACAAGGAAAAACATCCGGTCGCTTCCGTCTTTCACCCTTACGACCGGAAACGGCAGAAGCATCTTGAGTGCAACCTTCTCCCAATAGCCACTTTCGCTGACATTGCCATCGTATGCCTGAATGAATCAACCGGTGCTCCCCCATGGGACACCCATCATTACCTGCAACAATCCAGACCAACTGAGGATCATTCATGCCGAATAACACCACCTCCCGGCCAGCCAAACTTACCCCCATGCTCCGGCAATACCTGCAAATCAAAAAGGAGCATCCAGATAAAATTCTCTTTTACCGGATGGGTGATTTCTACGAGATGTTTTTTGATGATGCGATCCAAGCTGCCAAGCTTTTGAAGATAACCCTCACCAGCCGTAATAAAAAGGATGACCACCCCATACCCATGTGCGGGTTTCCCCACCATGCCGCCGGCGAATATCTCTCCATCCTCACTGCCGCCGGTTGCAAGGTCGCCATCTGTGACCAGATGGAGGACCCCAAAGAAGCCAAAGGGCTGGTCAAGAGGGAGGTTACCAAAGTCATCACGCCGGGGATCAGCTTTGAAGAACATGCCCTGGCAGCCGACCAGCACAACTATCTGGCCGCCGTAGCCCTTGATCATGAGATATTCGGCCTGGCAACTCTGGATATTACCACCGGTTCATTCCAGGCAACGGAAACCGCCACGCTCAATGAACTGCTGGATGAACTGGCAAAAGTCTCCCCCCGGGAACTGTTGCTGGCAGAAGATCATGCGGATCACCCCTGGCAGTTGACCCTGACCAGAGAATTCCCCGATCTTCACTTGACCAGAAAAGCGCTCTACCCCACCTTTCATCATGATGCCGCTAGGGAACGCCTGTGCCAGCAGTTCAACACCCTTTCCCTCGACGGTTTCGGCGCTCGGGAACTTAGAGCCGGCATCATGGCCGCCGGCGCCGCGCTGGCCTACGTCCAGGAAACCCAGAGGCAGCAGCCTCTGGCGCATATCAATCGGTTACAGGTCTACCATACTTCCAGTTACATGCATCTTGACAAACAGACAATCATTAACCTGGAACTGCTACACACCATTCATGAACGGAAAAAAAACGGCAGCCTTTTTGGACTCCTCGACCGCTGCCAGACAGCCATGGGCAGCCGGCTGTTAAAACAATGGCTGCTCTATCCCCTGCTTGTGCAAGAAAAGATTGAGCGCCGCCTTGATGCGATCCAGCTGCTGGTGGAAGAAAAAATCAGCCGCCATAAACTGCAGGAAAAACTGAAGCAGATTTATGATCTTGAGCGCCTCGGAGGCAAACTTGCCTCGCTCAACGCCAACGGCCGCGACCTTATTAGCCTGAAGGATTCCCTCGCCATCGTTCCCCGGATCAAATCCCTGCTGACGGAAACGGCAGGACTGCCGCCAATGCTGGAGGACATTGTCACCGGCCTCCATGAACTGGCACCACTGATCCTGGCCATTGAAACAACCCTGCTTGAAGATCAACCGATCAGCATCAAGGAGGGGAATCTTATCAGGCCCGGGATCAACACCGATCTTGATGACCTGAAGCTGATCAGGAGCCGGGGTCGTGAATGGATTCTCCAGCTGGAGCGGGAGGAGAAGGAGCGGACAGGAATCAACGGCTTGAAGATCCGCTATAACCGGGTATTCGGCTATTACATCGAGGTTACCCACCGCAACCGCGACTTGGTGCCGGTCAATTACCTGCGCAAGCAGACCCTCGCCAATGCCGACCGCTACATCACCCCAACATTGAAGGAGTATGAGGAAAAGATTATTGGCGCGGAGGAAAAAATTGTCGCGCTGGAATATGAACTTTTTTGCGACCTTCGCCGGCAGGCGGCGGCCGAAGTGGAACAGATTCAGCACAACTCCCTGCAACTGGCAATGCTTGACTGCCTCACCAGTCTGGCGGAGGTCGCCGATGAGCAGGACTATTGCCGGCCGGTTATTGACGCTTCCCGCCAGGCACTGCAGATTACCGATGGCCGCCATCCCACCATTGAGGCGATCAACCGGCAGGAACGGTTTATCCCCAATGACTGCAGTCTTGATGGCGGCAAAGAACAGATATGGATCATCACCGGGCCCAACATGGCCGGCAAATCAACCTTTCTCCGCCAGAATGGCGTTATCGCCCTTATGGCTCAGATAGGCAGCTACATCCCTGCTACGGGGGCAACCATGCCGATTTTTGACCAGATTTTCACTCGGGTGGGAGCAGCCGACAACCTCAGCCGCGGCCTGTCAACCTTTATGGTTGAAATGACTGAAACTGCCCAGATCATCAACAATGCAACGGTAAAAAGTCTGATCATTCTGGATGAAATCGGCCGGGGAACCAGCACCTTTGACGGCGTCAGTATCGCCTGGGCGGTGGCTGAACACATTCATGACCACACTGCCGGCTTAACGCTATTTGCCACCCACTACCATGAACTCACCGAACTGGCACTGACCAAAAAAAGAATCAAAAACTATAATGTTGCCATCAAACAACAGGATGACGGCATTGTTTTTCTCCGGCAGATACTGCCGGGAGCCACCAACCGCAGCTACGGTATCGAGGTGGCCAAACTAGCCGGGCTGCCGGCATCGCTGATAAGCCGGGCACAGAAAATCCTTGCCAATCTTGAACAGGCAGAGTTTTCCGCCGAGGGTCAACCGCGGCCAGCGGGAATCAGTGAACCGGCAGTCGCCGAACCGACCTCCTATCTGCCCATGCTGGAACCCTTTACCTCTGAAATTCCTTTCGATCTGGAAGCTGTCGAACAGGCCCGGCAACTGCTCAAAAAAACGGATATCAACCGCACCACACCAATAAGGGCACTGACTATTCTGGATAAGATAAAACAATTGCTGTGAGGAAAAAGCTTTTGCGACCATGATCAGCGCTTTTGCGGTCGTGGTTTTTTTGCAAAAGCTCTCAACAATCATGATGAACTTGCCAACAACGGTAAAAAGCGTTGAAAACCGGATGGCACTGTAACAACTGATGCGAGGCGGGCTTGTGCCTTAAGGATGCAAAGCCTAAGGCATGAGGTATACAGAAGAGACGCCGCAATGAAGTAGGTTACAACTTAATGAAGAAGATGGAGTTGTTACAAAACCATTAATCATGGAATCCGCGGACAACAACAAACAGGGGAAGGAGCTACAGAAGGGAATGGGACGTTATGGGCTCTTCAGGGCCTCACGACTGGCTTTTTCTTCTTTTGCCAGGGTGGCAAAATCATATTTCTCCAGATTTTCCACCAGGACCCGCTGAATAGCTGCCAAATGAGTCCGGATGGAACAAAAGGTCATCCGGTCACACTCATTGAAACCATCGAGGCAGATATTTAAGGAAATGTTCCCTTCCACGGCCTCAATAACATCTTTAAGGGTCAGGGAGGCAGCATTTCTGGTGAGAGAATAACCGCCTTTTTTCCCACGATGGGAGATAACAATACCAGCCCGGCTTAAACTCTGAAAAATACGGGCCAGAAAACCTACGGGAATGGTCATCTCACGGGCAATTTCAGGAATCACAACGACAGCACCCTCCGGCTGCATGGCCATATACACAACCCCACGGATGGCATAATCTGCTGCTCTGGTAAGCTTCATACGATAACCGAACCTTTTTAATTATTTTTGTCCAAACTACAAAAGAAAAACATAAATGTCAAGGATAAAAATATGCTTTTCATAACCTCTCGCAATCACAAACCATAATCGTTACGATCGGTTCAGCTCGTATAAATACAATAATCCGTCAAGGGTCAACAATTCATCCACCTGATCAATGGTAGCTGTTTCCCTGGCAATCAAAGGAGCCAAACCACCGGTGGCAATCACCAGCGGCTCGGTTTGCAATTCATGGGAAATTCGACTTACCAGTCCCTCCACCAGCGACAGATAACCATAGACAATACCTGACTGCATGCTGTGCACCGTGTTTTTGCCCACCACCTCCCGCGGGCGAATCATCTCCACCCGCGGCAATTTTGAAGCCCGCTGGAATAATGCTTCAATGGAAATCTGCAAACCGGGAGCAATGATACCGCCAAGGTATTCACCCTTGGCAGAAACACAGTCAAAAGTAGTGGCCGTACCAAAATCTATCACCACCAGCGACTGTTTGTGCTGCTGATAGGCAGCCACGGCATTGACAATCCGATCAGCACCGATCTCCCGGGGGTTATCCAGCATGATCGGCATGCCGGTCTTGATTCCCGGTCCCACCACCAGCGGTTTTAGATGCAGATATTTTTTGGCCATACTGACCATCAGATCCAGCATGGGCGGCACGACACAAGCAAGACTCATCCCCCTGATCTCTGATGAATTGATGGAACTGTATGAAAAAAGGTTATTAAACAGGATGCCGTATTCATCCTCGGTACGGGAAAAATTGGTTGCCACCCGCCAGCTGCGGATCAGCTGCCGATCCCGGAACAAACCGAGGACCGTATTGGTATTGCCCACATCAACAACAAGAATCATCTTCTCTACTCACCTTTCTTCATATGATCCATTGCTACAATTGTTGCCTCACCAGCCGCCACCTGTCGGCAGCAACCATGATCATCAGTAACGAGCAGGCAACCCTGCGCATCAATTCCTTCCGCAGTTCCCTCAATGATGGCACCACCAACATCGACTGCAACCCGTTTGCCGGTCAGATAACAATGGCTGGCAAGATAGTGGTGGAGCTGCCCGGAAAATCCGCCATGAACATAGCGTCCATACCAGACATCCACCTGGCGCAACAGGTTCTCCAGAACACTGACCAGCGAAAACTGCCTTCCCGCCGCCTGGCGCATGGAGGTAACCGTTGGTTGCAAGGGTTCAGGAAAATCATTCCTTTCACAATTGACATTAAGACCGATGCCGACAACAACAAAATCAACCGCAGAACCCCTGATGCTGGCTTCCGCCAGGATACCGGCCATTTTTTGCCGGCCACAGTAGATGTCATTAGGCCATTTCAGCCATAAGTCCGCAACATCGTCCTGAAGACTGGAAAGCACCCCGCCGGCCGCCACCAACGACAACAGGGGCACTTTATCAGCCGGCAGTGGGGGACGTAAAACCAGGGAAAAAGCCAAGTTGGTATCAGGAGGGGAAATCCACCAACGCCCCCGGCGCCCCCGACCGCCGGTCTGCTGATCGGCCACCACCACGAGACCATGCTCCGCCCCCTGAACGGCCTGCTGCCAGGCGTAGCTGTTGGTGGAATCAACCGTTGGCAGATGAATTCTCCGGCAACCAATCATGATAAACTCGTAACAACTGGCAAAAAACTTTGAAAACCGGATGGCACAGTAACAGCTCCATATTTGAGGTAAGCAAAACCTGAGGAATGAGGCATACAGAAGGTACGCCGCAGTGACGAAGGTTGCAGCTTAACGAAGAAGATGGAGTTGTTACGAAGCCATCAATCATTCCCGGACCGACCGGCACAGCCCCGGTCTCATTCCTGGCTGAATACCGTCCATGATGGAAAAGGATCCGTCTTCAGCCATGGTCGCAGGAAACAATGTTCATACTGATATCGATGGCCCGGGCCGAATGGGTCAATGCACCCACCGAGATAAAATCAACACCGGTGGCAGCCACCGGAGCTATTGTGTCCAGGGTGATGCCCCCCGAGGCTTCCAGCAATACTCCGGGGTAGGACTGCCGGGTGCTGTCGACTGCCTGTTGCATCAATTCGACCGCCATATTGTCAAGCAGAATAATCTCCGCCCCGGCCCGGCACGCCTCCTCCAGTTGTTCCAGATTCTCAACCTCAACCTCGACCCGCAACGTGTGTGGAGCAAGCCGGCGGGCCTGCTGCACCGCCTTGGTGATGGAACCGGCCGCCTTGATGTGATTATCCTTAATCATAATCCCGTCAAAAAGGCCCATCCGGTGATTTTTGCCACCCCCCACCTGAACAGCATATTTCTCCAACGTCCGCCAGCCGGGGGTGGTCTTGCGAGTATCGACAACCGCAGCGTGAAACTCGGCAATCCGGTCGACATACTGCCGGGTGAGGGTGGCGATGCCGCTTAAATGCTGGAAAAAATTGAGCGCCACCCGCTCGCCCATCAGCAGGGAAGCACTGCAACCGGTTACTCGGGCAACATCGGTTCCCCTATCAACCGGATCCCCTTCACAAACCAGAAAGTCAATCTTCAGGGAAGCATCAAGGGTGCGATACACCAACGCCATCATTTCCAACCCGGCAACCACCGCGTTCTCCTTGAAGGTCAGCGTTGCGGTTGCTGTTGAACCGGCCGGAACAGTGGTCAAAGTCGTCATATCGCCGCTGCCGAGATCTTCTGCCAGGGCCAATTTTATCAGCTGCTCGGTGGTAAACATCATCCCTCCTTTACTGCTGCGCTCAGTCAACCATGGCGAGCCTCAACCAGCCGTCGGCGGAGCAAAACTTTTCGCTTGCGAAACGGGATGCTATATACCATAATGCCGTTTCAAACTCAAGAAACCATTGCGCTCAAAGGAGGACAGAGAATGGCGACCACCATCACCTTCGGGACGTCAGGCTGGCGGGCAATCATGAATGAAGATTTCACTTTTGCCAATGCCAAAATCTGCGCCCAGGCAATCGCTGACTATCTGCACCGGGAAAAACTCGCCGACCGGGGCATTGTCATCGGCTACGACAGCCGTTTCATGGGTGAGGATTTTGCCGCCCAGTGCGCCATGGTGATGGCCGCCAACCAGATTACCGCCCATCTCTGTCTGCGGGAGACTCCGACCCCGGTCATCGCCTGGGAGATCATCAGCAAACAGCGGGCCGGCGGCATCAACATCACCGCCAGCCACAACCCGCCCAGCTACAACGGCATCAAATTCTCCCCCGCCTGGGGCGGCCCGGCGCTGCCGGAAACCACTTTGTGGATCGCCAGCCGGGCCAATGAGCTGATGAAGAGCGGCAGCTACCGCCAGGAATCCCTGGCCGAAGCCAAAAAAACCGGCAAACTCGTTGATTGTCGCCCGGAAACGGGCTATTTGGACGCACTTAGACAAAAAATTGACCTGGAAACCATCGGCAGAGCCGGCCTGAAGATCGCCATTGATCCCATGTACGGCACCGCCCGGGGCTATCTCGACAGCATCCTCAAAGAGTGTACCACCAGTCTTGAAGTACTCCACAATTGGCGGGACCCCTATTTCGGCGGCCGTCCGCCGGAACCCTCGCCCGAAAATATCCCCGAGCTGATGGACCTGGTAAAAAAAGGAGCCTACGACCTTGGTTTGGCCACTGACGGCGACGCCGACCGCTTCGGGATTGTTGATGCCGGGGGAGAATTCATTGATGCCAACACGTTCCTGGCGTTGGCGGCTGACTACCTGTTGGCCGATCGGAAGTGGGAAGGCGGTCTGGCCCGCTCGGTTGCCACCACTCACCTGCTGGACCGGGTTGCCCGCCACCATCAGCGGCAACTGCATGAAACCGCCGTCGGCTTCAAATTTATCGGCGAACTGATCACCAAAGATGCACTGGTCATCGGGGGAGAGGAAAGTGCCGGCTTGAGCATCAAGGGCCACGTACCGGAAAAAGACGGCATTCTTGCCTGCCTGCTGGCGGCGGAAATGGTGGCCAAACGGGGTATATCGCTGGCCGCCCAGCGGCAGGACCTGTTTGCCAGGATCGGCCCCCTCTACACCAGGCGGGTCAACATCAAACTGACCGAAGAGGTAAACCGGAAGATCAGGGAAACGCTGACCCAACCAGTCAGCACCGTCGGCAACCTGAAAGTCGAGGAAACGATCACCATTGACGGCACCAAATATCTGTTTTCCGATGACCGCTGGCTGCTGATCCGCCTGTCGGGCACCGAACCGGTTGCCCGACTCTATGCCGAAGCACCAACCCATGAGCAGCTTGACGAACTGGTCCGGGAGGGTACGGCATATTTTTTCAGCTGATCCAGGCAGCGGTCAGTGATGATCAAAAAACATAAGGAAAAGTATGAACTGATATCCTCAGTTGCCCGATGAGCGTACCAGCACAGTAGTTCGCGCTCATTCTCGCCGGACCTCATGTCCGGCTCCGAGGTGTCCGCCGCGAATCACCATCCGGGTGATTCGTCCGACGGCCAAAACCGCTTTGAACCACTGTGCTGGTACACTCGGGAAATCCCAAGGCAGTTTTGCAAAACCATAACCCAACAACCAAAAAAGAGACGATGGACTATCAATCATATCCCCGCTCCCGCAAGGCGATGGCCATGAAACCCTTTCTGGCCATGGACGTCCTTGAACGGGCCCAGGAACTGGAACGCCAAGGCCGATCAATCATCCACCTGGAGGTGGGCGAACCGGACTTTCCCACCCCCGAGCCAGTCAAAAAAACTGCCCTCGAGGCCCTCAGCCAGGATAAAACCCACTACACCCACAGCATGGGCATCCTGGGGCTGCGGCAGGCAATTGTCGACCACTATCAGCGCCGCTACGGGGTTGTCTGCAGTCCCGATCAGGTGCTGGTAACCTCGGGAACCTCACCGGCCTTACTCATGTCCTGCGCCGCCCTGCTCAATCCCGGCAACCGGATGATCATAACCAACCCCGGTTATGCCTGCTACGCCAATTTCATCTCCTTTTGCGACGGCATTCCCGATCTGGTGGATGTCCATGAAGATGACGGCTTCCAGTATGACCTTGAGACGGTGAAATCACGACTCAGTCCCACCACCAGCGGCATCCTGATCAACTCACCGGCTAACCCCACCGGCACCCTGCTCTCCGCTGAGAGGATGCAGCAGATAGCCGACCTGGGGATTCCGGTGATCTCCGATGAGATCTACCACGGCCTTGAATACGAGGGCAAAACCCACTCCATCCTGGAATTCACCGACAACGCCTTTGTCCTCAATGGCTTTTCCAAACTCTACGCCATGACCGGCTGGCGCCTGGGCTACCTCATTGCCCCGAAAGCCTACATCCGTACCCTGCAGACCATGCAGCAGAACTTCTTCATCGCCGCCAGCCATTTCGGCCAGGAAGCGGCGATTACCGCCCTCGAATCGGCAGAGGTACAGCAGGCAGTCACCGACATGAAAACCACCTATGACCAGCGGCGCCGCTACATGATCGAACGGGTGCGCACCATGGGCCTGGGCATCAAAACCGAGCCCACCGGTGCCTTTTACGTCTTTGCCAATGCCAAGGCGTACTGCACCTCATCCTATGACTTTGCTTTTGAGATTCTGGAAAAAGCCGGCGTCGGGGTGACCCCGGGGATTGACTTCGGTAGCAGCGGTGAAGGCTTTATCCGCTTCACCTATGCCAACTCGATGGAGAATATCAAGGAAGGCATGGACCGACTGGAAAAATTCTTGGCTGATCGTTAACGAACCATATTCACCACCAAAACACAGAGTTTAAACTCAACACATATTGGGTTAATTCTGGGCAGGATAGTTGTCGGGATGAGGTTCTGAGCGGTTTTGGCCGCCGGACGAATCACCTGGATGGTGATTTGCAGCGGACGCCTCGGAGCCGGCCACAGATGGCCGGCGAGAATGAGCGGGAACTTCATCCCAACAGCTATCCGTCGTTCGGCTCAAAAAGAATTGCCAATTTTTCCTCTCTGCGCTCTTTGTGTCTCTGCAGTGCAAAAATCCCTACTGCATTCGCCCTTTTGCCGGCAGGGGAAAAGCCAGCAGGTAGCTGTCGCCGGTTGTCTTCAACAGGTCCTCCCCGCGCTTCACCAGCATACAGAAGAGCTCCTGCCCCACAACATGCATCCCCTGCAGGGGACCGTCGAGCTTCCCGGTCAGGGGTCGCAGGACGAAACCGGAACCGGCATGCCTGACCAGCTGCACCGACCCCTTATTGAGAAAACCATAGTCACCGACGCTGGTGGACATTGACGAGGAGTTTTGTACCGCCAGCAGCTCCTTTTTGCCGTCACCGTCAAGGTCATAGGCCTGCAAGGGAACCGTTATCTGCTTCTTGTCCGTGTAGGATACCTTGGTAGTACCGATCTCCACCTCGACAGTATTCAGTGAGCCGCCAAGCCGATCATCGCTGAGCCACAGCCGATTGCTGCCCTGGTAGATCTCCAGGAAATTATGCTCGTTAATAAAGCACAGCTCCCGCCGGCCGTCGCCGTTGATGTCGTCATAGAGTGCCCCCGGCAGGCGGAAGCCCAGGGGAACCATGAAAGCCTCGACGCTTTCCACCCGCTCCCCCTTCAAGACCAGTCGGTACACCTGGGAGCCGAACACCGTTTCCCCGGCAAAGGTCTGGCCGAGAAAATGGCCGCCTTCAGCCGTCGAACGGCCGCCGACCATCCCCATGGCAAACGGAATGTTGCTGGCCACAACCTGGAATTTTCCCTCTCGAAACCCGATAATAAAGGAAGAAAAGCCGTCCTCGGTTTCTTTCAAGGTATTAACTAAAATCTCCTGCTTTTGGTCGCCATCGATATCGGCAAGCTGGAGATTGATGATCGTCCCCCAACTGTCATAATGGTAGCGGTAGCGGTACTGGAGCCCCTTGTCGGTCAGGGAGTAGACATAGATCTTTTCCGTATCGGTAAATACCACATCGGTCAGACGGTCGCCGGTGACCTCCCCCATATCCATGCTTTTGACCACCAGGCTGATCTCCTCCAGCTGCCGATAACGGGAGATCAAGGCCCGTTCCTGGTCGGCGGTGTTCAGGGCATAGCCCTGGTTCCCGGCCACACCATTGCCTTGTGCCGCTGGAAACCCCGGAGCACTGATGTTCAGAGAGGCAAGAGGAACGGAGGTCATCAGCTCATAATCAGCATTATAGAGATAATTTGCCTGCCGGTCAGCCACCAGATAGAGATCATAACCGGCACGGGCCATCTCCTGAGGCCGCTGCAGAAGCGGCCCGTATCCCAGGCCCACGTTGTATTCTTCCCAGACGATGTGGGGCAAGACTCCCTTCAGCCGGGAGTAAAGCACCGTATTGGTGCCGCTGGCATCGACAAACAACAGCCGCTGTCCGGCGGCCCTTTTCACCTGCTGGCCCCGGAGCAAGCGGATCCCCCGGCAGCCCTTGAGGGGAACGGTCACCGCATACTGCTCATCAACCCTCACCACTTTCAGCAGCGAGAGCCGCTGCTCCTGCCGGCCGACAACCTGGCCGGTCACCGGATGAACCATGGGCGGGCCGCTGACCACCACCGAAAACAGGTCGCCGGGCAACACCCCCCTGATGCGACCGCAATCGATCACCACCCCCTGCTGGTCAAGCTGAACAATATAACCGCCAACCGGTTGCAGACGACGGGATAACTCATCCGCCCCTAACGCCCAAGCACTGCCGGCCAAAAGACTCACAACAGCATAACAAGCCACCAATCGAAACAGTCTACTCATCAGCTTTTCTCCACCCTGCCCACTACCTACCATCAAGCGACGGCTGTCTTTTCAGTTTCATTATCACTGCACTACTACCCGGCTTACCAGAAAAGCAAAAAAAAGGGAAGCGCCAATGCGCTTCCCTTTTCAAGCAACGTAAGGATTTCCTTAGAATTTATAGCGTACCCGAGCGGTGGAGATGAAGATATCCTCATCGGCACTGCCATCCTGATCAGCTTCAAAGTAATCCAGCGCGTCGCCGGCAAAGAGATAGCCGGCATTGACGGCAAACTCGAGGTTGTCATAGAGCATGTACTTCAGGTAGGCATCCACCTCAAAACCGATCTCATCGTCTTTATAGGTGGCATACTCGATATCCTCGGCGGTCATCATGTACATCCCGGCAATCCCCAGGGTCAGCTTCTTGCTGGCCTTGTAGTCGGCCGCCAGCTTGTTCATGATGAAGCCCTTGTCCAGCAGATAGGGCCGCTCGGAGAAATAGTTGTCATCGGTGAAACCGCCCTCAAAGAGACAGATATTGTCGAAGGTGTCCACATCAACCGAGATGAAACCGTCCAGATCATCGTCCGTCGCATCATCATCACCGGAGGCATACCAGAAGGTATAGGTGAACTTCCAGTTATCCATCTTATAGCCAAGATCAACGTGGCCAAACCAGGCCGCAAGGTCCTGATCTTCGGCACCGGAAATCTCATCAACACTGCCATCTTGGTACATGAGATCCCAGTTGGCAAAGAAGTTGTCCTTGCCGAAGGAGCCGTCGGTGCCGATGGTCAACAGGGTTAAATCGTAATTATTGTTAAATTTCTTCACTTCGTAGCTGGCAGCGGTCGGCATCCCGCCAACGGCCTCATTATCATCATCACCCTGCATATAGAGGGCAAAAATACCAGCCTTCAGGCCGGCTGCCGGCTTGAAATTCACCCGGCCGATAAAAGCATCAAGATCTTCGGCATCGTCATTCTCGTCAGCCACCGGATCATTGTAGGGCCGTATCCAGCCCAGCTGATAGTCAACGCCGTTGGCGCTGCCGTCAAAAATCACCCCCATGGCGGTTTCTTTCCAGAGATACTTGTTCACCGATACCGGCTGCAGCCCCATGGTGAACTGGGCCTTATTTTCGCAGTTGGGCAGCTGGAACTGGGTATAGAGCCAGCGGGTTTCAAAATTTATCCCATCACCGGAATAGCCCGCTTTTTTGGCAGAATCGCCGTATTTCAAGGAGCCCACCTCAAAAGCCATGACACCCTTGACCTTGCCGTCGTTGGTGGCCGCGTCAAACCACATGCGGTATTTGGCTTCGCCAAACGTTTCGTTGACATTGCCGTCATCCAAAGTGGCGGAGTTTTCCCCGGCACCTTTCACCCAATCAAAATGATTAGTGTGGATCATGAACCGGTTGTTAAAATCTCCCTTGATCTTCACGTCGGCGGCCGTGGCCGGCAGGGCCAGGGCCAGGGCGGCGAAAACCGCCAGCACCATCACAAGTTTTTTCATCTTTCCCTCCTTAATGTTATGTTACGGATACAACAACACCATTAAAAACCTTTATCATGATCACCGTTCCTGCTTCCGGAATCGGTGGAAAACGCCGACTACACTAAATATCGTGATATATCAATGAGACAGTGTACTTCCGCGTTCCAAAGCTGGATTAACAAATCCTAATCAGGATTGCAAGGGAAAAAAGCTATAATATTATTAATTTACTGTTAAGACATTGGTTTTCACGGGCCTTCGCACCATCGACAGCAGACTGAACATGCACACCCCTGAAAACCGGACGCCCGCTTACAGGATCCGCAGAATGCCCTCGTAAAGGTAGTCACGGGTATTATTGCGAATATCCTCCGGATCAAGCTGGCGGCGGGCCAGACCGGCTACCATGGCGGCTTCGGCAACCGCGGCCGCCACCTGGGGCGGCACCACCAGATCCATGGCCGGTGGGATAATGGTCCCCTCCTCCAGGTCGGCCTGGGTCACCAGGGCGGCAATGGCATGGGCGGCGGCGATCTTCATGGAATCATCAATCTGCCGGGCCCGGACATCAAGGGCGCCGCGGAAAATCCCCGGAAAAGCCAGGGAGTTGTTCACTTGGTTAGGAAAATCCGACCGCCCGGTGGCCACCAGCCGGGCACCGGCGGCCAGCGCATCGTCGGGCATGATCTCCGGCACCGGATTGGCCAGGGCAAAGATAATCGGATCAGCCGCCATGGTTTTGATCATTGCCGCCGTGAGGGTTTTTGGTTTCGACAGCCCGACAAAGGCATCCGCTCCCTTGATGACTTCGGCCAGCAAACCTTTAATCTTCTCGGGATTGGTAAGCCGGGCCATCTCCTCCTTGTAGGGATTCATCCCCTGGAGACGGCCGGGGAAAATGGCGCCAACCGTATCGCACATGATGATGTTGCTGATCCCGGCAGTGAGCAGCAGTTTGGTGACCGCCGTCGCCCCGGCACCGGCGCCGTTAACCACCACCTTGATCTGCTCAGCTTTCTTGCCGACAATCTTGAGGGCATTGATCATCCCCGCCAGGGTGACCACTGCCGTCCCATGCTGGTCGTCATGGAACACCGGAATATCCAGCCGTTCCCGCAGCTGCCGTTCAATCTCAAAACAGCGGGGCGCGGAGATATCCTCCAGGTTGATGCCGCCGAAGCCCGGGGAGATGGCCTCCACCACCCGGATAATTTCGCTGACCTCCTGGGTGTCGATGCAGATGGGCAGGGCCTCCACGCCGCCGAAGGTTTTGAAGAGGATCGACTTGCCCTCCATCACCGGCATCGCCGCCCGGGGACCAATATTGCCAAAACCCAGGACCGCCGAGCCATCGGAGACCACCGCTACCAGATTGCTTTTGGCCGTCAGGTCGTACAGGCGATCGGGGTCATTGACGATCAATCTGCACGTTTCGGAAACCCCGACAGCCGAGTAAAGCATGGAGGCCAGGTGAGTATCCTTGAGGGGAATTTTCGCCTCGATGCCCACCACCCCCATATAGCGCTTGTGAAGTTCCAGGGACTGCTCATCAAGACTCAGGGAAGGGCCGCTTCTCTTCTTCCGCCGGCTGGATGCCGGCAGGATGGAAAGCTCCCCTTCATAGACATAGCGAAGGAGCTTCTCCTTCACCTTTTCCGGCTCAACGGACTTGCGATTCACCCCCTCCCGCACCGCCGCCTGGGCGACCTGGCAGGCAATTTCCGGTGCCAGGCTGAAATCGAACAGCCGGGGAATGATATTGACCTCATTCAGCTGGTCTGCCGGGATGTGTTCCTGCAACGCCCGCACGGCCGCCAGCTCCATCTCCCAGGTCACCCGCCAGGCAGCGGCATCCAGGGCACCACGGAAAAAACCGGGAAATACCAACGATGAGGTGAGGTAATTGGGGTGGTTGACATTGCCGGTGGCGACAATAAAGGCCCCGGCTTTGCGGGCGGTGAGATAGTCAATTTCCGGCTCCGGCAGCGCCAGGGCGAAAATAACCGGTTTCGCCGCCATGGCGGCAATCCAGCCCTGCTGGAATACCCCGCCCGATGAGAGGCCGATAAAAACATCAGCCCCCGGCAACACCTCCGCCAGACTGCCTTTCAGGTGGGCGGCATTGGTAATGAAGGACAGTTCCGACTTCACCCAGTTCATCTGTGCCGTCCGATGACGATAGATCGCCCCGGCCCGGTCGCAGACGATCACCTCGCCGGCTCCCAGCCGCACCAGACTGCGGGCCACGGCAACCCCGGCGGCACCGGCACCGTTGATAACTATTTTGCAGGCGGACAACTCCTTGCCTGCCACCTTCAGAGCGTTGCCCAGGGCGGCAAGCACCACAATGGCCGAACCGTGGTGGTCGTTGTGAAAAACCGGCAGCCGCACCGCCCGCCGCAGGCGCTCGACGATGGCAAAACAGTCGGGGGAAGCAATATCCTCCAGACAGATGGCCCCCATGGTGGGCGCCATCACTCGGGCGATTTCGACAAAATCATCGGGGTTATCGGTATCGACCGCCAGCGGCAGGGCATCGATGCCAGCAAAGGTTTTGAACAGGACCGAGACCCCCTCAAGCATGGGAATGGCGGCTCTGGCCCCCACATTCCCCAGCCCGAAGACCGCCGAGCCATTGGAGAACAGGCCGACGGTGTTGGCCCGCATGGTGTAGATGAAGGAATCGGTCGAATCCTCGGCAATGGCCTGGCAGCAGCTGCCGACCCCTGGAGTGTAGACCAGGCTCAGCACCGAGGTATCCTTGATGGGCACCTTGCTGCGCACCCCGATCAGACCGCGGTATTTTTCCCGCAATTCCATCGATTTTTTTGCCACTGCCATGATCGGCTTCCCTCTCTGCTTTTTTTATTTCTCTACATAGGTCATCAAAACCCGGCCACTGATCTTTTCCACCAGGAAACTTAGCAGATAGACCACACATCTACCCCAGGTAAACCTCATAATAGATCATACACAGATATTATATCCCCAGGAAGGCCTCCTTCACCTGCTCATTCTCCAGCAGCTCAGAACCGGTACCTTCGAGAACAATACGACCATTTTCCAGCACATAGGCCCGGTTGCACATCCCCAAGGTTTGAATAACATTCTGTTCGGAAAGCAGGATCGTTACCCCTTCGCTGTTGATCTTTTTCACCAGTTTGAAGACATCCTGCACCAGAATTGGCGCCAGGCCCAACGATGGTTCATCAAACATCAACAGCTTGGGCAGCGACATAATGCCACGGCCGATGGCGGCCATCTGCTGCTCACCCCCGGAGAGGGTGCCGGCCAACTGTTTGCGTCGCTCTTTCAAACGGGGAAAGAGATCGTATACATGTTCCATGGTCTGGGAACGCTTCAATTTTGCTTCGTTGCTGAGTGACCCCATGATCAGGTTCTCCTCAACGGTCATTTCCGGAAACAACCGCCGGCCTTCAGGCACATGGACAATACCCTCTTCGATGATCATGCTGGGTGGCAGATGATCTACCCGCCGGCCGCCGAATTCAATGGTTCCCTGACTGGGCGAAAGCATAGAGGAAATAGTCCTGATAACGGTTGATTTCCCCGCACCGTTGGCCCCCAGCAAGACGACGATCTCCTCCTCATGAACTTCGAAATTGACATCCCAGAGAACCTGCAGATCACCATAAAAAACATCAATTCCGTTAACCTTTAACATAATCCTCTCCCAAATACGCTTCAATAACCGCCTGATTGTTAGCCACCTCTTCCGGTGTACCAGAAGCAATGGTCTGGCCGAAATTGATCGCATGAATACGGTCTGAAATAGTCATGATCAGCTTCATGATATGTTCAATAATGAGGATGCTGATGCCGCTGTCTCGTATTTTTTTGATCAGTTCAATGGCCAGATCCACCTCTGTGGGCGTCAGACCGGCGGCCGTTTCATCGAAGAGCAGCAGATCCGGTTTGGTGGCCAGCGCCCGGGCAATTTCCAGCCGCTTACGGCCGCCGATGGGCAGACTTTTTGCCAGTTTATCCCTTTCTGGATACAACTCGCAGAACTCCAGCACTTCATGGGCCGTTTCCCTGGCCTTGGCAATACTGTTCACCCGACAGAAGGCGGAGGCAGTCACATTATCCAGCACCGTCAACCGCGCCAGGGGTTTAACCACCTGGAAGGTGCGGCCAATACCCAGATGGCAGATCTTGTGAGTTTTCATTCCCTTGATACTCTGCCCCTTGAAAAGGATATCCCCCGACGTAATGGGATAGAAATTATTGATACAATTGAAGGTTGTGGTCTTACCGGAACCATTGGGACCAATAAGACCAAATATCTCTCCTTCATGAACCTGGAAGCTGACATCATTGACCGCCACCAGGCCGCCAAATTTCTTCGTCAGGTTTTTCACCTCAAAAAGCGCCATTCTCTTTCTCCTCAAGTAGCATGTAAACCTCAGATCCGAAACGCCTTACTACGGAAAACATGTCGCCGTATCTTCTCCCAATCGCCGACAATACCATTGGCGAGAAACATGATCACGAAGATGACCAGCAGGCCAAAAACCAGGGCATGCCCCTGGCTCACCCATTTAGGCGCCAGGCCGAAAAAGGAGCTCCGAAAGGTCTCCTGCAAACCGACCATGACCACGGCACCTACCGCCGGGCCCATGATGGTTGCCACACCACCGACGATACCTACCAGAATGGCCATAATGGAAATGTAATGCAGGGAGAAAACCACCTCAGGATCGATAAAGCCCATGTAATTCATATAAAAAGCGCCGGCCATGCCAGTAAAAAAAGCGCTTACCAACAGCGAAATGTTTTTATACAAGGTGGTATTGATGCCCATTGACTCCGCGGCATCCTGATCCTCGCGGATGGAAACAAAATAAAAGCCCCATTTGGACTGCATGATCCGGTGAATCACATAGATGCAGACCACCGCCAGGGCCAGGGCCAGATAATAATAAGGCAGTTTGCTTTTGAAAGCCGGAATCAGCAGAATGCCGACCATCCCGTCAGTCAGATCCTCCCAGTTGGTGGCAATCAGGCGGATAATCTCACCACCGGCCAGGGTAGCCAGGGCAAAGTAGGGCCCCCGCAGACGAAAACAGACCCAGCCGACAAAAAGGGCGATAGCCATGGAAACAAAGCCGCCAAACAACATCCCCCACCAGGGCGATACTCCCAGTTTAGTGAACAGGATGCCAGCCGTATAGGCACCGACACCGAAAAAAATGGCGTGGCCAAAGGAAACCTGCCCGGTATAACCGGCTAGTAAATTCCAGGACGAACCAATAATCACCCACATGAAGGTAATAATAAGCAAGTGCTGATAGTAGCTGGAGTGGACAGCAAGGGGAAAAAACAGCAGCACCAGACCCACAACCAGTAAAGTAATAGTCCCTTTTTTCATAACATCCCCTAAATTTTTGTCAGACGTTTCAGGCCGCCGGGCAGAAAGACCAGAACAAGGACAAAGATAATAAAACCAACCATCTCTTTATAGCCCATACCGAAATAGGTAGCGCCCATGGATTCGGCGACGCCCAGAACAACCCCGCCGACAATGGCTCCTACCGTACTACCCAAACCGCCAAGAATGGTGATGACAAACGCTTTCAGGGTGAATGGGCCGCCCAGGTCGGGGAAAAGATAAAAGATCGGCATCAGTAGACAGCCGGCCGAGGCCACCAGAGCGGAACCAATGCCAAACGTGATGATGGTAATCCGCTCACTGTTGATCCCCATCAGGGTGGCTGCCTCCTTGTCTTGGGCCGTTGCTCGGATGGAGCGGCCGATATCGGTTTTCAGCAGGAACCAGAAGAGGATGGCGGTAAAGACAAGGGAAATCACAAAGGCGATGCACATGGGAAGGTTGAAGGAAATATTGCCCAGAAACAGAGCCGAAGAGCTGTAGGATGTCTGAACGGTCTTGTAATCCGATGAAAAAATAAAGCGGGCGATCTCTGCCATCACCATGCCGATGCCGACGGTCATCAGAACCTGATTCTCCGGCAGCACCGAATCCACCTTCATCAGCGGGTTGAGCAGGTATTTCTGCAAAAAGCAGCCGAGTAGAAAGAGGGCCGGCATGGCCACTACCAGGGAGATATAGGGATCAATATGAAAATAATGTGACAAGACAAAGGTGATGTACATGGCCACCATCATCAACTGGCCATGGGCCAGGTTGATGATGCCCATCACCCCCATAATCAGGGTCATGCCAATACCGATCAGACTGTAGACGCCGCCGATAAGCACACCAGCCACCAGGGTTTGGATGAACACATCCATCGTATGTTCCTTTCCTTACAACAATCAGCGATAAAAGCTTAAAAAAAGGCATCAAGGCAACGCATGCGGTGCCTTGATGCCATCAAACATTAATAACCCCAGGATTTCAACCAGTCAACGGGATACACAAACTCGCTGGTGGTGCATTTAACGCCGGCACAGACTTTCGGCCACACCAGCTCCAGGTTACCATCGATCCACTGGACCACATAAGTCTCAGCCGTATTCTGGTTTTTCATCTTACCCCAATCACCAAACTTCACCGGTCCAAAGACGGTCATCATATCTGTTTCCAGCAGGGCCTGCCTGACATCAGCACTGGAGAATGATTTTGCCCGTTTAAGGGCATCGGCAATCACATAGCAAGCGGCATAAGCTTCGGCACCGTGATATTCAGTGGTTTTATTAAACTTGGCAAGAAACTTGTTATAGTAGTCCATCGCCCCCGGATACGGCAGCACTTGGTGCCAAAGGGTGGCGGAGATGAGCTTGTCGCCGGCCACCCCGGCATTCTGCTGAAACTCGGGCAGGGTAAAACCGGCGCCGGCGCCGACAAACATCTTCGGGGTCAGCTTGAGCTCCTTGGCCTGCTTCATGATTAAAGCGGCGTCCATGACGTAGGAGATCATGTAGACAATATCAGGGTTTTTCTGTTTCACCTGAACAAGCACCGGCTTAAAATCAATGCCGCCGTGCTCATAACCTTCTTTCAGGACAACCTTGTAGCCCAGATTGTCACAGGTTTTTTCAAAAGCGCTTGCCCCTTTAGTGCCGAACAGGGAGTTTTCATGCAAAATAGCCACCGTCTGCGGTTTCACCACCTCCTGAAGGAGGGACTCAACGGCACTGGCATACTTGCTTACCGGTGGATTGAGACGGAAAATATAGTCCCAGCCGGAGGTGGTAATTTTATCGGCGGAACCGGTATTGACCAGGAAGGGCACCTGATTCTGCTGGCAGACACCAGCGGCGGCATAAGTCACCGAACTGCTGTAGCCGCCGCCAACCATGACCACCTTATCCTTGGTGATCAGCTTCTCCACCACCGAGCGACCCACATCCGGCCGGCCGGTGGTATCCTCGATGAGCAGTTCCAGCTTTTTGCCGTTGATGCCGCCGGCGGCGTTGATCTCTTCCAACGCCAAGTCAAAGGATAATTTTTCAATCTCCCCAAACTTGGCCATGGCACCGGTGAGCGGCAGGACCACTCCGACCTTGACCGAATCAGCAGCCACGGCCCGAGCTGGAACAAAAGCAAAACCCAGCACCAAAAGACAAACGAATCCCAAGAGAATGTTCTTTTTCATCTGCAACCTCCTTAATGGTGTTTTCACCTGCAACGGCACAGGCATACTGTAAAACCCTATTTTAGGCATATGCGAGGCTAACAGGTGAGCCGGGAGCTGTCAAGTAGACCTTTTTTGATTTTTCTGTAAGAATATTTCTGATGCCATCATGGGCATTTGCTAGATTGCCATGGCACTGGGGTAAGTTTCGAAGCAGTTCGTGAATATCGACACAGCACCAGCCGGCAACATGGTGACGCGGGCTGGACCCTGACCACGGCACTACCCCGAGGACGTTATTACGACAATGGATTGGGTACGCTGAGCTCAGACTTCAATGAGATGGTTCTGGATAGCAAAGCGGGATAATTCGGCATTATTGCGCAAATTGAGTTTTTTCAGCAAACGGAATCGGTAGGTATCAACGGTCTTGGTGCTGATATGGTACGCTTCAGCAATTTCACGGTTGGTTTGCCCCTGGGCCAGTTGCCGCAACACCTGCAGCTCCCTTGTCGACAGTGAATCCAGCGGTGACTGGCCCTGTATGCCGCGGACAAGGCGCAAGGCCAGCATCTCGGTAGCCTCCTGGGTCAGATAGCGGGAACCGCCATATACACTGCGGATGGCCATCACCAGATGTTCAGGAGCAGAGCGCTTGGTGACGTAGCCCATCACCCCCACTTCCACGGCGCGCACCACATACTGCTCTTCCTCATGCATGGTTAAAATAACAATCGGCAACTGCGGAATAATCGACAAAAGCTGGCTGGAAATTTCCAACCCATCCTGGCCCGGCATGGAAATATCAATGACTGCGACATCAGGACGTTTTTTCTGTGCCAGCTGCAACGCCTGCTGACCATCTTCAGCTTCAGCAACAACGATAAGGTCACCACTTTCGTCAATAATCCTGGCCAGACCAGCCCGCACAATACTGTGGTCATCGGCCAGCAGAACCTTAATTTTATCCACGATAATTTTCCCCTTCCATAGGGACCATAAAGGTCACCCGGGTTCCACGGCCTGGATGAGACTGCAAATACAGTGTCCCCCCCACCAGGGAAGCCCGCTCACGCATGCCGGCCACCCCCAACCCTTGGGATTCGGAAAGTACCGCTGGATCAAAACCACAGCCATTGTCAATCACGGCAAGCAGGAGCCGGTCATGTTCCACGTTAAGTTCTATGGTCACCTCTTCGGCCGCCGCGTGGCGGGCCACATTAGTCAATGCTTCCTGGGCAATACGATAGGCGGCAGTAGCCAGGACACTGTTGATCGAAGGCATCATGGCCCGCTTAAAGGCACAGGCAATACCAGTTCGCCGTTCAAAATCAGTCGCCTGCCATTCCAAAGCATCAACCAGACCAAGATCATCGAGAATGCCCGGCCGCAACCGTAAGGCTATACTGCGTACCTCATCAATGGTTCTATCAATCAGGCTGCCCATAGCCAAAGCGCGCTCGGCCGCCTGGGGATCATTGAACCGCAACCTTTCTTCGATCCAGGCGGCATCGAGCCGCAGGGCGGTGAGCAACTGCCCCAGTTCATCGTGAAGGCCCCTGGCAATGGCAGAGCGCTCCTTTTCCTGGCTTTCCATGACACTGCCCGACAGGCGGCGCAGCTGGTCCTGGGCTTTTTTCAAGGCAGTAATGTCCGTAGCTATGCCACAGACTCCACTGGGTTTACCCTGCTCATCGTAGATGGGGAATTTTACCGACAGATAGGTATGAAGACCATCCTCCTGGGAAATTCTTTCCACCATCTGTTTTGAATGCCCCGTTTCAAGAACTTGCCGATCATGACGCTGAAACTGTTCGGCGACCTCCCATGGCAGAAATTGATCATCCGTCCTCCCCCGCACCACCTCATTGCACACTCCGAACAATTCTTCGTAACGGGAATTAACCAGCAGGCAGCGGCCAGCCTGGTCCTTGATATAGATAACCGCCGGAGTATACTTGAGAATACCGCTGATCTCCTCGGTTCTTTTTTTCACCTGCCGCTCAAGATCACGCGAATAGCGGCTCAACTCCTCCTTGGCCTGCTGCAGGGCTTTTTCGGCTCGTCGCCGTTCGGTAATATCGATAGACACCGCCAAAGAACGGGTTATCTTACCGTTCTGGTCCCGATCACCAATGGCAGAAAGCAAGACATCCATAGATTGGCCGTTTTTTTTCATAAAGCGATAGGCCACATCCTTGCAAAAGCCGGCCTGAAAAAATTCGGGAATCACCTGTTCATAGGCAAAAACGCGCGACTCAGGGGCGAGAAAATCCGCCAGCGGCCGGCCGACAACCTCCTGCCGCTCATAACCAAGGATGTCCAACCAATGGTCGCTGACGCTCACCAGCCGCCCCTCGGAATTGACAGAATGGAGCATAGCCGGCGTCTGGTGATAGATGGAACGGTAGCGCTCCTCGCTCTGACGCAGGGCCTCCTCCGCCGTCTTGCGCTGGACAATTTCATGGCTGGCTTTGTGGTAGAGTAGAAACACCGAGACACCGATAAGAACACACAAAGTCATCACGGTGGGACCGGTAACCCGAACAAGAGGGTCGGAAACAATGCGCGAAATTTCCGTAAGACTACGCATATGGACCACCTGCCAGCCTGGGTAGTTGCCGATCTCCAGCCGGTGCATCAAATACTGCTCCCCACTGCTGTCGCGGGCATATTTTCCGCCATTAAAAACAAAACCTATCCAGGGCCAGGGACCGGAACCGAACTGCAGCGAGGCGGCCAGCCTCGCTGTCTCGGCGGGTGATCGCTGCCAGAGAAGATGATACAGCCATTCGGGCCGGTTGGCGATAAACACCACCCCCTGGGGATCGGTAACCATAACGATCTCGTTGCTGCTGGAGCCCAACTCCTTCTCTATCTGCCTCAGGGAAGCCTTGATGACCACCACCCCTTCCGGAGCCCCGCTGGATCCACATACCGGATGGCTGTAATAAGCCCCCCGTTTCCCGGAGGTAATCCCCAGCGCCAAGTAGATGGCCGGCTGCCCGCTGACCGCCCGCTGGAAATAGGGACGGAAAGCGAAATTCTGACCGACAAAACTGTCATCATCGTGGCGGTTGCTGGATGCAACCGTCACGCCCCGGGTGTTCATCAGGTAGCAGACATCAACAGCCAACGTCTGCTGAAAATAATCCAGCAGGGCTTCAGCCGCATGTCGGGATTCGGCGGTTTCCTCACGCAGCAGGCGCGCCAGAGGAGACATACCGGCCAAGAGCCGCACCGGCCTGATATTCTCCGACAGAAAGGTGGCCAGGTTTTTCTGAATAATCTCCACCCGGTTTACCGCCTGGCGCTCCGCTTCGGCAAAAGCTGCCTCTTTTAAAGACGCATAATAGAGGTACCCACCGGTCGCCACCGACAAGAACGCCAAAAGGGAGAGAACAAGAAAAATCAGGCGTAACTTCACTACTTGGACTCCATTACAAAGAGAGACTCTCCAGCTGAAGATACCGGCATAGAGCGTATCGCCGGTTTATCATGACAATTAACCTCTGTCAACTGTCTTATCCTAATAACTAGTTCATATCATTAGTTATTTATTGCCACTAGGGCCGGATAATGAATTTTTGATGAAGCCTGGCATTTAAAAGTCAAGAAATTCATTGAACAACCGATAAAACTATCTAAGGCATTAAGATATATATATAGTGAAATACAATATTATAAAATTAGGAGAAGAATATTATGCTGAGACGCTTGAGACTACAGAGCAAACTCTTGCTAGCCTTTCTTGTCCTGAGCCTTATCCCGCTGGTCGTCATTGGCACCGTGTCACTGAGAAAAGCAAACCAGGCCCTGTCAGACCAGATTTTCGCCCAGCTTAAAAACAGCAGGGAAATCAAAAAAGCACAGATAGAAAACTATTTCCGGACGCTGACCGCCGACGTCACAATCCTGGCTGCCAACAACACGGTAGCAGATGCCTTGGACGCCCTGACCGGCGTGGTCAAAACCGACAGCCAGAGAACAGCCAGTGAATTATGGAAGGCAATGGCCGATATTTACGGCCCTTGGATGGACTTTTTCGCCCAGGAATCGGGCTATCTTGATCTGCTGCTGGTGGCCGACAACGGCGACGTCGTCTATTCCACAGCCAAAGCAGCAGAACTCGGACGCAATGTCCAAAAAGGAGCGCTGCATGGAAGTCCTCTGGAGGCCTGTTGCACCAAAGCCCTCGACGGCACCTTCCTCACCGACTTTTCCCCGTACAAACCCGCCGGCGGAAAACCGGCAGCCTTTATCGGCAGCCCGGTGAAAAAATCAGGAAAAACCATAGGAATTATAGCTCTTAGGCTTAACATTGACACGATCAACAAGATCATGGGGCAGCGGGAAGGCATGGGGGAAACCGGGGAAACATACCTGGTGGGCGCCGACAGGCTCATGCGCTCCGATTCCTATCGCAAGCCCGACACCTATTCGGTACGTGCATCTTTTGCTAATCCCGATCAGGGAATGGTTACTACCGATGCCTGCCAGGCAGCCCTGGCAGGCATCACTGGTGAGCAAATCACCACGTCATACGACAGCACCACGACACTTGCCGCCTTTACACCGGTGACTCTCGGCGACATGACTTGGGCGTTAGTAGCGGAAATTGAAAAAAATGAGGCGTTCATAGCCGTAGACAGGCTAACCTGGATGATTGGCATCATCGCTCTCATCTGCTTGGCGGCCATCGTTATAATATCCCTACTGATCACCAGATCCATTACCAAACCAATAAACCTGACCATTGACGGTCTGAGTGAAAGCGCCAACCGGGTGGCTCACGCAGCCACAGAAGTGGCTTCAGCCAGCGCCCAACTGCTTGATGGGGCTTCTGATCAGGCCGCATCACTGGAGGAGACCTCGTCTTCCATGGAAGTCCTGTCAACGATGACCAGCAACAACACCAAACACGCCCAGGAAGCCAATGCTCTTGCCGGCCAGGCCAATCATGTCATCGAGCAGGCCAACCAATCCATGAAAATTCTTATCACATCCATGACTGAAATTTCCCAGGCAAGTGCCGAAACATCAAAAATCATCAAAAGCATCGACGACATTGCCTTCCAGACCAACCTGCTGGCCCTCAATGCCGCCGTGGAAGCCGCCCGGGCCGGCGAGGCGGGAGCCGGCTTCGCGGTGGTTGCCGACGAGGTCAGAAATCTGGCCAGGCGATCGGCAGAAGCCTCCAGGAATACCGCGGAGCTCATAGAAGATACGGTAACCAGAATCAACGGCGGGGTCACGCTGGTTCATACGACCGATCAGGAATTTTCCAAAGGTGTGGAACGGTCAGCAGCCATCGGGACCCTGGTCGGCGAAATAACGACTGCCTCACTGGAACAGGATAGGGGAATCAGCCAGATTAACGAGGTACTGGCTGGCATTGATCAGATAAGCCAGAAAAATGTTGGCCTTGCTGAAACCTCTTCGCAAGCAGCCAAAGAAATGAACAGCCTGGCGGCCCAGCTGCAGGAGTTTGTTGAACAGCTCATTGCCGTCACCGGAAAAACCAGCGCAAACCGGGCCGTGAAACAAACATCATCCCGACACTCCGGCCGCCCTCTTATGATTGCAAGCCACAGCAAGCACAATTGCCTGCCGGACAACCGGTAGCGAACAACGGCTGCGGGTCCCTTTTCCCGACAGTCATCCGCAACAATCATGCACCGCATTGCCCACCGTGTGAAGGGACGAAGACCTTAATACCGGGCGTCTTGCACTCATGGGCGTCCGGAATGTCCACCTCCCCCCTTCACGGAACGGAAAAAACTTTACAAAATTTTCTCTCCTGATTATCATCCACAATCGGCACATGTCATAATCCGGATGCGGCGCCCCCATCCAGGAATAACGGTCTTGGAACATTGAACTATCATAGGATTAGAATGCCATGTCTTTTTCCACGCCCCCGATCATCTGCTTGGTGGGGACCAGCAACAGCGGCAAAACCACCCTGCTAACGACAATAATTACCGAACTGAAGGGCCTGGGATATCGAGTCGGCACCATCAAGCACCATCAGCACACCTTCAGCATCGACCAGGAGGGCAAGGACAGCTGGCGGCACCGCCAAGCCGGCGCCGACACCACCGTCATCACGGCTCCCAGCCAGACTGCGATCATCAAGCAGACCACTGAACAGATGGAACTGCAGCAGATTGCAACCAACTACTTGAATGATATGGATATCGTCCTTATTGAGGGGTTCAAAAACAGCACGTTCCCTAAAATTGAGGTTCATCGGCAAGCACAGCGAGCCAATCTGATCTGCCGCGGCCCAAGAAACGACCAAAACCTCATTGCGGTGGCCAGCGACCAGTCCTGGGATATTGACGTTCCGGTTTTTCCACTTGATTCTGGCCGCGATATTGCTGACTTCATCATCAACTACCTCAATCTCAATCCTGCCACATGAGACCTTCGGCAAAACAAAACAGCTTGCCGCTGACCGGCATCATCCTGGCCGGCGGCCGGAGCAGCCGCCTGGGAGGGGGGGACAAACCCTGGATTGAGATCGGCGGCCAACCGGTCATCCGCCGACTACTGACAGTGATGGCCCCGGTCTGCCAGGAGATCCTGATCAGCAGCAGCAATCCCCAACCCTATGGACACCTGGGCATCCCCATTGTTCCCGATCTCGTTCCCGGGCTTGGTGCCTTGGGAGGACTCTACAGCAGTCTCTGCCAGGCAAGCCATGAATATGCTTTTGTGGTTGCCGGCGACATGCCTTTTGTGGGGGAGCAGGCAATCCGCTGCCTGTGGTCTCTCCGCCAAAGCTACGATGTTGTACTGCCGCGCAGTGCCGACGGCCGGCAGCCGCTGCATGCCCTCTACAGCCGGGCCTGCCGACAACCGATCAGGGAACAGTTAAAAAACGGTCACCTGAAGATCAGCAGTTTTTTCCCCCAGGTCAGAGTTTTTGAACTCCTCACTGCCAGCCGGCCGGATGCCTTTGAACCCCATCAGTTTTTCAACCTCAATACCCCTGCAGATATCACCCGAGCTTTGCAACTGGCCGCCGGCACCGGCAAAACAGCCGTGACAGATAACAGTTGAACTTTAAAGCTATATCTGCTAGAGGACCTGCAGTTGAGAGGCTTGTCTTAAACCCATCCGACGTTCACCTTGCAGCAGCCCGAATACAACGATCCAGAATCTAGCGTCAGTCAGTATTCAGCTTTTCATCTATAGTAGGACGCCTGACGGATCACCATCCAGACAGTTGAGGGCGATCACCAAGGGTTGACCGTGGAAACGGCTGGCATCTGCATAAGCCCAGGCGGACAGCAGCCCAGCCGATTTTTTCCGTCGGCGGCTGAAACTACTCCGGCACCCCGCCGTAATTATTTCACCCACACCTTTACAGGAGTATTTTTTTGCAACAAACCTTTACCACAACCAAGTTCACAGATCTGCCCATCAATCAAACAGTACTACAAGGCATTCGGGATGCAGGCTTCGACAACTGCACCCCGGTCCAGGAAAAGATTCTCCCCCTGGCCCTCGGCGGAAAAAACATTGCCGCCCAGTCACAAACGGGAACCGGTAAGACCGCCACCTTTCTTATTACCCTCTTCAATCACCTGTTAAACAATCCGTCCGGATCAGGAAAAAAACAGCCACGGGCCCTGATTCTGGCACCAACCAGGGAACTGGTGGTCCAGATCGACCAGGAAGCAAAACTGCTCGGCACCCATACGGGTCTGCAATGCCAACCGGTATTTGGCGGCATCGACTATGATAAACAAAAGCAGGCCCTCCTGCAGCATGACAATGATGTGGTAATTGCCACCCCCGGTCGACTGATTGATTATCTCAAACAGAAGATTTTCAGCCTTAAAGAGATTGAAGTGCTGATCATCGACGAGGCAGACCGCATGTTTGATCTGGGATTCATTCCAGACTTGCGCTACATCCTCCGCCGGTGCTCTCCTTACAATAAAAGGCAGTCCCTGCTTTTTTCCGCCACACTCTCCTTCAGAGTTATGGAACTGGCCTATGAACACCTGGACATCCATGAATCGATCACCATCTCACCGGAGCAGTTAACCGCCGAAAAAATCCAGCAGTCCCTGTACCATGTGGGGAAACGGGAAAAAATGGCCCTTTTTCTCGGTCTTTTGGCAAAAGAACAGCCGGATAGAGCCTTGGTATTCAGCAATACCAAAAGAATGGCGGATATCCTGGTTGACTATCTGAAAGCCAACGGCCATCTGGCGGCGTCCCTGACCGGCGATGTCCCACAACAGAAAAGGCTGTCAATTTTGGAGCGTTTTAAAAAGAAACAGCTCTCTATCCTGGTGGCCACCGATGTTGCCTCCCGTGGACTGCATATTGACAATGTCACCCATGTGTTCAACTATGATCTACCCCAGGACCCGGAAGATTATGTCCATCGCATCGGCCGCACAGCCAGAGTCGGAGCCACCGGCAAAGCCATCTCGCTGGCCAGTGAGGATGACGCCTTTTACCTTGAGCCGATTGAATCTCTGGCCGGCAAGATCCCCCTAGAGTGGGTTGAGGATGGTAACCTGGCAACCGACATTACGGTACCCAAAAAACGCCCGCCGCGGACTGACAAACCGGGGGGCCAGCGACCAAAACGCCCTACTGGTGGCAATAAACCGGCCGGCCATCGCAGAACTACGACGAAAGAGAGCAAAAATAGAACTGGCAGCAACAATCAGAAAAGAGGCAATAAAACCCGGACGGGAACCGCAACCCGGCAACCCCGAAAAGATAGCAGTACTGTCAACCAGTAAACCGGAACGAACATTGCCGGCGCCAGACAGCCCCTTTTACCACTTATGATCCCTCCGGTCAGAAAACGTCTCCCTCCCTTGCAATTCTGATGGTTTCCTGATAACGAAGGTGGGAAAAAATTATCGTCTCCGGCTTTGTCAACGCCGTTTTTTACAGGATTTGCCGCAATGAGCAACACGAAAACCAACCATATCTACCGCGTTCGGTTCAAAACCGGCAACCGGGATTACTCCCTGCTGGCCCGCCAGGTTACTGAATCGGAATTTTTTGGTTTTATTGACATTACCGATTTTATTTTTGAGGATAACAATCGGATTATCATCTCCCCGGAAGATGATGCCCTGCGAAAAGAATTTGTTAAAACCGATTGCGTAAGCGTTCCCCATCAGTATATTCTCCGCATCGACCGTTTACAGGATGACCATGATATCGGGGTTTCCTATCTAAAAATTGCTGAAGACAAAAACCAACCAAAGGAGTAAGCCATGCATGAACACCATGACCACAACAACCCCTGCAGCGGACACGGCCATTGCCATTCCTGCGGCGAGCAGAACAGCATGAGTTTCGAGGAAAAGATCAGCCTGCTTTTGACCCACTGGATCGAACACAACGACAGCCATGAAGAAGATTACAAAAAGTGGGCCAGCCAGGCAAAAAAAGAGGGGATGGATGAGGTTGTTGAGCTTATCCTGGCAGCACTGAATCAGTTCAAGGAAGGCAACAACCGTCTGCGACAGGCGAAACAGATTCTTGATATGGGATAAATGATCGATGCAGCAGATCTATCAGCAACTTGCAGACCGGGGGTTTATCTACCAGGTAACCCATGAGGAAGAGCTGCGGCATCGGTTGTCACAGGAGCCGCAAACCTTTTATATCGGTTTTGATCCGACTGCCGACAGCCTCCACGTCGGCAGTCTGATTCCGATCATTGTCATGGTCCATATGCAGCGGGCCGGACACCGGCCGATTGCGGTACTCGGTGGCGGCACGGCATTGGTGGGCGACCCTAGCGGCAAAACCGAGATGCGCCAGATGATGACCCGTGAAACCATTGACCGGAACGGCATCGGCATCAAAGAACAGCTGGAGCGGTTTCTTGATCTGGAACCAGACCATGGTTGGCTGATCAACAATGCCGACTGGCTTGAAGGTCTGAGATATATTGACTTCCTCCGGGACATCGGCCGTCATTTCAGCGTCAACCGGATGCTCACCGCCGAATCATACCGTCAGCGCCTTGAGACCGGGCTTTCTTTTATCGAATTCAACTACATGCTCCTGCAGGCCTATGATTTTCACGTGCTTCACCGTGACTATCAATGCACCATTCAGATGGGCGGTCAGGATCAGTGGGGCAATATTGTTGCCGGTGTCGACCTGATCCGACGGGTCCAGTCACAGGAGGCATTCGGCATCACCTTTCCTCTGCTGACTACCGCCAGCGGGGAGAAATTCGGCAAAACCGCCGCCGGCGCTGTTTGGCTTGATGAGCAGCGGACCTCGGTCTACGATTTCTACCAGTTCTGGCGTAACAGCGAAGATGGTGAACTTGGCCGCCTGCTGCGCCTTTTCACCTTTTTACCTCTGGATGAAATCAGCCGGCTGGAGCAACTGCGGGACCAGGGAATCAATCGGGCAAAGGAAATTCTAGCGTTTGAGGTTACCACCCTGGTTCATGGTCAGGAAAAGGCCGCTGAAGCATACCGCACAGCAACCGGTCAATTCGGTGCCGCCGATCCGGACCGCCAGATAGAAACATCATCGGCAATTACCACCATCGAGACGACGACACTTGGCGACAACCTGCCGGAAACAATTATTTCACCTGCTGAGCTGGAGCAGGGAATAACGATTGTTGACCTGTTCATCAAAACCGGTCTCTGCAGCTCCAAGGGACAGGCAAGACGCTTGATCCAGCAGGGTGGAGGCTACTGCAATGACAACCGGATCACCGAAGATTTTACCATCGATAATGAACAGCTGATTGATAGCCAGCTGATTCTGCGGGCCGGAAAAAAACGCCACCACCGGATCGTTATTCAGACATAGGGGAATTAGTGCACAACAAGGAAGAGCTCAAAGACAAAAAAAGGGATGCCGGAAATCGGCATCCCTTTTATGTTGAAGCAACATACGATGGGCAATCAGACGCTGGCCACCCGGCTGCACATTTTGGACAGACGGGAAATCTTCCGGGAAGCATTGTTGCGATGGAGCACCCCTTTGGTAGCTGCTTTATCAATAACAACTTTAACCTGCTGCAACATCTCCGCCAATGCGGCCGGGTTCTGACCCTCTTCAGCGGCAAGACGAAGTTTTTTGATCGATGTTCTCATGCGTGACACAACTTGACGATTACGCAGACGGCGCTTTTCGTTCTGACGCATCCGTTTTAATGCTGATGGATGATTTGCCAAGGGATAACCTCCTCCTAGAATAATTCAGCTCATAGATGGTGAAGATGAGCAGGTACCAAAATAGTACCTTTTTGTCAAGTAATTTCGGCAAACCGGCGGCATTTTTACCAAACTACGCCGGCTTGCCGATCTCATCCAAACGTTACACGTATCCTACAATACCATGGCCCGGAAACAGTTCAAGATTCGAAGCAGACAAAAACTGAGGAATGCAGCCTGCAATCAGTTCTATTGCAGCAATGAAGGTTGCAACCTCACGAAGCAGATGACATAGTTTCACAGCCATCAGTGTCAATCGATAAACTTATTCAGGGGAAACTCAACGATACCCCTGGCTCCCAAAGCCTTCAGTTGAGGAATCAGATCCCGCACCACTTCCTCGCGTAGTACCACAAACACATCAACCCACTCTTTATCCACCAGGCTGGAAACAGTGGGAACCTTTTCCGGCGGCAGAACCGCCATCGCCCGCTCAAGATGCTGCTGCTGCACGTTGAACATGAATCCCACCCTGGTTCTGGCTTCCAGGGCTCCCTGGAGCAGCATAATCAGGCGGTCGACTTTGGCCTTTTTCCATTGATCGCCATAGGACTCATGATTGGCAATAAAAACCGTCGAAGTTTCCAACACAGTATCAATAATTTCCAAATTGTTAGCCCGCAGGGAGGAACCGGTTTCGGTAATCTCAATAATGGCGTCAGCCAGATGAGGCACCTTCACCTCGGTGGCCCCATAGGAATATTCGACTTTTGCTTTGACACCCTGGGCCTGCAGGTATTTGGTGGCCATATTGACCACCTCCGTAGCCACGGTTTTCCCCTCAAGGTCACGGGCTGAACGGATCGGTCCGCCCTGTTTGGCAGCCAGCACCCATCTGACCTTGTTAAGGGTAGCCTTGGCATACTGAAGCTCGGTCAACTCCAGAACCTTGGCATCATTTTCCTCCACCCAGTCATGGCCGGTAATACCGGCATCGAGGATACCGCTTTCCACATAGCGGGCCATCTCCTGGGCCCTGATCAGCATACACTCAATCTCCGGATCATCGATCCCGGGAAAGTAGGAGCGGGAACTGGTGGTTATCTTATAACCGGCATTTTTAAACAGATCAATGGTTGCCTGCTGCAGCGACCCTTTTGGAATTCCCAAGCGTAATTTCATTCGTTCTCCTTTACTTTTTTCCATACACCGCTTCCGGATCAAATACTTTTTCGGTTTTGGTAATGGTTTGCGAACCATCGGGATTGATCCTGGTATAGAAACAGCTGTTATACCCCGTATGGCAAGCAGCACCGCCGATCTGCTCCACCTTCAGGACAACGGCATCCTCATCACAGTCGATGAGAATCTCCTTGACCAGCTGCACGTTGCCGGATTCCTCCCCTTTACGCCACAGCCGATTCCGTGACCGGCTGAAATAGCAGGCTTTTCTGGTTGCCAGGGTCTCTTCCCAGGCTTCCTGATTCATGAAGGCCACCATCAGCACCTCACCAGTCTGATAATCCTGGGCAACCACGGTAATCAATCCATCCATCTTCTCAAAATTCATTGGCTTCATCACTGTCCATCCTTCGGGTGTAAATATGATTCCAGCTTCTTAATGGCACAAAATTCGCCGCACATGGTGCAAACCTGCTGATCCGCAGGCGGGGCACTTTCCCGAAAACGTCTGGCCTTCTCCGGATCAATTGCCAGGGCAATCTGCCCTTCCCAGTCAAGCTGCTTCCGTTTGATTGCCATCTGGTTATCCCACTCCATAGCCCCCGGCAATCCCCGGGCGATATCAGCTGCATGGGCGGCAATCCGGGAAGCAATCACCCCCTCTTTCACATCCTGGGCATCGGGAAGTTTCAAATGTTCGGCCGGGGTCAAATAACAAAGAAAATCAGCCCCGGCACGGGCGGCAATCGCCCCACCGATGGCACCCACCAGATGATCATAGCCGGGGGCAATATCGGTTACCAGGGGCCCCAGGACATAAAACGGCGCCCCTTTACAGAGCTTTTTTTCCAGCAG
This sequence comes from Candidatus Anaeroferrophillus wilburensis, assembly GCA_016934315.1. Lineage (NCBI taxonomy): Bacteria > Deltaproteobacteria > Candidatus Anaeroferrophillales > Candidatus Anaeroferrophillacea > Candidatus Anaeroferrophillus > Candidatus Anaeroferrophillus wilburensis. The sequence goes on from JAFGSY010000025.1 coordinate 89,605, forward strand.
GATATTGGCCTCAATCTGATCAAGAGGCACATGGCCGGGACCTTCAATCATCACCTGAACCCCAGCCTCCCAGGCCCTCTCGGTCAATTCGCCCAGATAGATCAGCTCCTGCACCTGGGGCCGGTCGGTGGCATCAGCCAGGCAGCCGGGGCGCAAACCATCACCGAGGCTGAGGGTTACATCATACTCCCTGGCCACCGCCAGCAGCCGGTCATAGTTTTCATAAAAGGGGTTCTCACGATTATTATACAGCATCCACTCCACCAGGAAAGCCCCACCCCGGCTGACCACGTCGGTAATCCTGCCGGAACGCCGCAAAGCCTCCAGGGTTCTCAAAGTCACCCCACAGTGGATGGTCATAAAATCAACACCCTCTTCAGCCTGGCCTTCCACTGCCGCAAAAAAATCATCGACGGTTATATTGCCAAGGAACCCCCGTTTTCGAACCCCTTCGGTTACCGCCTGATAGATGGGAACGGTACCCAGCGGCACAGAGCAGCGGGCCATGATTTCCCGGCGCACGGCGTTGATATCGCCGCCGGTACTGAGATCCATCACTGCATGGGCACCATTATCAATGGCCACCTGAAGTTTTTCCAACTCTTCGTCAAGGCTCTGCAGATCGGAGGACGTGCCAATGTTGGCGTTGATTTTCACCCGCAGACCACGACCGATGCCATAGGGGGTAAGATTTTTATGGTTGCGGTTGGCGGGAATAACAATGGTTCCCTGAGCAAGACCGGTCTGCAGCTCAGCAGCCGACAGCGGCTCAGCAGCCAGAACATGCTCCATCTCGGGAGTCAGTGTACCCTGACGGGCAGCCTGTAATTGTGTCATAATACCTTCCTGAACAATCTCTAGTGCGCTTTACCAAAGGCACGTTTGCAATCAACCTTGCAATAAATTCTTGACCGCCTGTTCCGGATCACCGCTGGCCAATACGGCCCGGATCACCGCGATTGAGCTGACCCCTGTCTTCCGGACCATCCCGATGGTCCGGGTATCAATGCCACCAATGGCCACTACCGGCAGATCAACGGCCGCCAACACTTCACGTAAACCATCGACTCCCACCACCGGATCGGGGTTTTCTTTACTTGGGGTCGGGAAAATAGGACCAAAACCAATATAATCAGCCCCTTCAGCCACCGCCGCCCGCGCCTGCGCCAATGAATGGGTCGAGCGGCCAATGGGCAGGTGATTACCGACTATCTTCCGGGCCTCAGCAATGGGTAGATCATGCTGCCCCAGATGCAGGCCATCGGCACCGGCCAACACGGCAATATCCGGACGGTCATTGACAATAAACGGAATGCCGGCCGACGCGCACACTCCTCTGAGCTGTCGGGCGCGCTGCAAAAAAAGATGATCATCACCACGCTTCTGCCGCAGTTGCAGCATGTGAAGACCGGCGGCAGCGGCCAGCTTGAGATCTGCCAAAAAATCATCGCCGGCATAAAACTGCTCATCAGCCACCAGGTAAAGGCCACCGGGCCGCTGGGGAGGAAACCAGGATCGCACTACACTCAGACGCAATCCCCATACCTCCTGTTCGAGGGTATAGAGAGAGAAGCGGAGAGCTTTTGCCCCTTGGGAGACTGATGGTTCGTTGATGCTCTTGGCATACTCCTCAATCACCCGGGCCGCCTCCTGGCCCCGCTTGAGATTGGCAACCGCCACTGCTCTGGTGTCGGGCCGCAGCGCTTCTGTGGAGCTGAACGTGCTGCTGCCAATGTCGGCATCCGCCTGGCGTGCTTCGAGGCATCGCTGCTGCAACGCCAAGGGAAAAAGGTTCTGCAGCTGATGGCGCAGATCTTTAAGCTGTGCAAACACCCGATTATTATCAACCAGGCGGCAATAGTCCTCCACCACTCGCAACCCTTCACGCAACCGATTCAGGTTGGCATCAAGGAGGCGAAAAACAGACTGGTTACTAGTCGGCATTGAGACGTTCAATAATCACCTGGGCTACCCGCTCGCCTGAAAGCAGCATACCACCGAACACCGGCCCCATCCGGTTGGCGCCAAAGGTGGCATTGGCAGCCATTCCGGCGACAAAGGTTCCCGGATAGACCTCCTTGGTACAATCGACCGTTGCCTTTTCCGCAACTTCAGCCCAGAGAGACTTTTCACCCATGATTTTTCCGGTTTCGGTCAGCAGATCAAAACCGGCTTTCCGCTGAATAACATCAATAACCTCGGCCGGGTGGCCGGTGGCATCAATAACGTATTTACTTTTGACCACTAAGGGATCCACATGAAGTCCAGCCATTTCCACCGGCGACCAGTTCAGCACCAGACCGCAGACCCGATTATCACGAACCATGACATCTTCAACACTGAACAGATTGAAAATGGTGGCGCCTGCCTTGCAGGCCTTGGCCAGCAGCACAGCCACCGATTCTATGGAGCTGGCGGTGTAGTAACCGGGAGCATATTCTTGGTAGCCGATACCGAACTCATCCAGAATTCTGACCCCTTCCTCCTGGACGACGATCTCATTAAACATCATCCCACCGCCCCACATACCACCGCCAATACTGAGCTTCCGCTCATACATGGCCACTTTCTTGCCGGCTTTGGCCAGGTAATAGGCAGCCACCAATCCCGATGGACCGCCGCCGACAATAGCAACGTCAATCTCAAGATGGTCCACCAGCTTCTGGTGATATCGATCGATAATGGCCCGGGAAATCAAAACTTCATCAAGTGCCATACTAGTATCCTTTCTTTTTTGCGAGGCGCCAAAGCCGTTCATTGGCTCCTTGAACAAACCGCATCCAATTGGTTTCGGGCGGCAAACCGCCCCGCTCACATGACTACAACGGGGGAGGGTTCCCCCTCCCCCGTCATCAGCAACCATTCTTCCTAAACAATGAATAAACTACTCAACCGTTTCTTCCCGCACATCACCCAGCTCTTCAATAATATCATTGGCAGGAAGCAGGATATCATCCTCATCTTCCTCTACCTCAACATAGTCCGGCTGGTCGGCGGCAAGCCGCATCTTCTGGAACTTCCGTCCACCGGTGCCGGCCGGGATCAAACGCCCCATGATAACGTTTTCCTTCAAACCAATCAGGTAATCAGCCTTGCCCTCAATGCTGGCCTGCGTCAGAACCTTGGTGGTTTCCTGGAATGATGCTGCCGAAATAAAACTTTCCGTACTCAAGGAAGCCTTGGTAATCCCCAAAAAGAGTGGCTCACCAACCGCCGCCTGCCCGCCTTCACCAATGATTTTCTGGTTTTCCTCCTCAAAAACAACTTTTTCAACGCTTTCATCCATCAGGAAGCGGCTATCACCGGGATCAACTATTTTTACCCGACGGAGCATCTGACGGACAATGACTTCAATATGCTTGTCGTTGATCCGCACCCCCTGGAGACGATACACTTCCTGCACTTCGTTCACCAGATATTTGGCCAGTTCCTTCAAACCAAGAACTCTGAGAATATCATGGGGATTGGTCGGCCCGTCAACCAGGGGTTCACCAGCCATAACGCGGTCGCCGTCATGGACAATAACATACTTCCCCTTCGGTATCAGGTATTCCGTCAGTTCGCCTACATCCGGGGTCACCACTATCTTTCGTTTTCCCTTGGTCATTTTGCCGAAGGAGACAATCCCCTCAACTTCGGAGATAACGGCAAACTCCTTTGGTTTACGGGCTTCGAACAACTCGGCAACCCGGGGCAGACCACCGGTAATATCCTTGGTCTTTGTTGTTGCCCGGGGGATATTGGCAATGACATCTCCGGCAACCACCTCATCCCCTTCACTTTTCAGGATATGGACACCATCGGAAAGCTGGTAACGGGCCATACTTTTCCCACCCTCCAGTTTGATGGTCTTATTATGTTCATCCTTAATGGATATCCGGGGCCTCAGGTTGGGATCCTTTGGTTCAATAACCACTCGCCTGGACAACCCGGTCAGGCTGTCGATCAGCTCCTTCACCGTTATTCCTTCGAGCAAATCACCGTACTTGATGGTTCCTGATACGGCGGTGATAATCGGAATGGTGAACGGATCCCAGTCAGCAAGCAACCGCCCCATTTTGACCTGCTCCCCGTCATTAACATGGAGACGGGCCCCCAGCGTCAGCCGGTTCCGCTCTTTTTTCCGGCCGTCCGCATCAATGATGGCCAGCTCACCATTGCGATTCAGTACCACCAGTGAGCCATCACGGTTACGTACCGTTTCCAGATTGATAAAGTTGACCACCCCATCGGTTTTAGCCTCCAAGGTTGACTGCTCCGCCTTTCGGCTGGCCGTACCACCAATATGAAAGGTCCGCATGGTCAGCTGCGTACCCGGCTCACCAATGGACTGTGCGGCAACCACACCAACCGCCTCACCAATGCTCACCGTACGCCCGCGGGCCAGATCCCGGCCATAGCACAGGGCGCAAATACCCCGCTTTGCCTGGCAGGTCAGCACCGATCTGATTTTCACCCGATCAATACCAGCGTCCTCAATTTGCTGCGCCAAGTCTTCGGTTATTTCCTGGTTGGCGGCCACGATGGTCTCACCACTGAAAGGTGAAACGATATCATCCAAAGCCACCCGGCCAAGAACACGGTCAACCATCCGTTCAATAATTTCACCACCTTCGGTAAGCGACGAAACATAAATACCGTCCAACGTACCGCAATCCTGCTCAAAAATAACCGCATCCTGGGCCACATCCACCAATCTCCTGGTCAGATAACCGGAATTAGCCGTTTTCAGGGCAGTATCTGCCAGACCTTTACGGGCCCCATGGGTGGAGATAAAATACTGCAGGACGTTCAGCCCTTCACGGAAGTTGGCAATAATCGGGTTTTCAATAATATCGCCCGAAGGTTTGGCCATCAACCCGCGCATTCCAGCCAATTGGCGAATCTGCTGCTGGTTACCACGGGCTCCCGAATCGGCCATCATATAGATGGAATTGAACGATTTAATCTCCCACTCGACATTGTGCTCATCCAGCACCGTTTCCTTGGACAGCTGGTCCATCATTTCACCGGCCAGCTGGTCGGTGGTCATGGACCACAGGTCAACCACCTTATTATAGCGCTCACCGGAGGTGATGAGACCATCGGTATACTGCTCGTCAATACCCCGAACTTGGTCATAGGCCTTGTCAATCATCGCCACTTTCTTTTCAGGAATCTTCAGGTCGTCGACACAGATGGAAATTGCCGCCTGGGTGGCGATTTTATAGCCCAGATCTTTGGTCTGGTCGGCGAAAATGACCGTTTTCTTATCGCCAACCGTAAGGTAGATATGCTCAAAAAGATTGGACAACGTCTTTTTGTCCATGACCTTGTTGTAGCGGGAGAATGGTATTTCCTCAGGGACAACTTCCCTGAAAAGGATGCGACCGACGGTTGTCTCGACCAAGTCACCATCAAGCATGACTTTAATGGGTGCCTGCAGGTGGACAGCCCCGGCATCATAGGCCATCCGGACCTCGTCGGCACCGGCAAACGTCTTGCCGGCCCCCTTTGAAAAAGGCCGTTCCCTGGTCAACCAATAGAGGCCGAGAACAATATCCTGGGTCGGAACAATTATCGGCTTGCCATTGGCCGGCGAAAGGATGTTGTTGGTGGACATCATCAGCACCCGGGCTTCCACCTGAGCTTCAACCGACAGGGGCACATGGACAGCCATCTGGTCACCATCAAAGTCGGCATTGAAAGCAGTACAAACCAATGGATGCAGCCTGATGGCTTTGCCCTCGGTTAATACCGGCTCAAAAGCCTGAATCCCCAGGCGATGTAGGGTGGGAGCCCGGTTAAGCATCACCGGATGTTCGGTAATCACCTCTTCCAACAGATCCCAGGCCTCGGATTTTTCCTGTTCCACCATCTTCTTGGCGCTTTTGATGGTGGCCACATGCCCCCGCTCCAGCAGTTTACTGTAGATAAAGGGTTTAAACAGCTCCAGGGCCATTTTTTTCGGCAACCCGCACTGGTGCAGGCGCAGCTCCGGCCCCACAACAATGACGGAACGACCGGAATAATCCACCCGCTTGCCGAGCAGATTCTGGCGGAACCTCCCCTGCTTGCCCTTGAGCATATCACTGAGTGATTTAAGTGGCCGTTTATTCGCTCCGGTTATGGCTCGCCCCCGCCGCCCGTTATCGAAGAGCGCATCAACCGATTCCTGCAGCATCCTTTTTTCATTACAGATGATAATCCAAGGGGCTTTCAGATCAATCAGCCTCTTCAGCCGGTTATTACGGTTAATAACCCGGCGATAGAGGTCGTTCAAATCAGAGGTGGCAAACCGTCCGCCATCAAGGGGAACCAGCGGCCGCAGATCAGGAGGCAGAACCGGGATCACATCAAGGATCATCCACTCGGGTCGGTTGCCCGATTTGCGAAAATCCTCCAACACTTTGAGACGCTTGGCAATCTTCTTTTTCTTGGCCTCCGAACCGGTTTCCGCCATTTCGGTGCGCAGTAGCTCCCGCTCCCCCTCCACATCAACCGCGGAAAGCATGCTTTTGATCGCTTCGGCACCGATACCGCAGGTAAACCCGTCATTATGCTCATCCTGCAGGCGCCGGTAACGGTCCTCGGTCAGCAACTCGCCATAGGTGAGCGGGGTTTCTCCGGGATCGATAACCACGTAGCTTTCAAAATAGAGTACTTTCTCCACATCCCGCTGGGTCATGTCCAGAACCAGCCCGATGCGGCTTGGCAGACTCTTCAAAAACCAGATGTGGGCCACTGGTGAGGCCAGTTCGATATGCCCCATCCGTGAACGCCGAACTTTTGACTGGATAACTTCCACGCCGCATTTTTCACAGACAATGCCGCGATGCTTCATCCGCTTATATTTACCACAATTGCATTCATAATCCTTGACCGGGCCAAAGATCTTGGCACAGAACAAGCCATCCCGCTCCGGTTTAAAAGTCCGGTAATTGACCGTTTCCGGTTTTTTCACCTCACCGAACGACCATTCCCGGATTTTTTCCGGCGAAGCCAGTTTAATCCGTATGGCAGAAAAATCCAGCGAGTTCTTGGGTTTTTCAAAAAAGCTCAGAATATCTCTCATCAGTCCTCCACATTAGGCACCCAGTGGGAAGCATCCCCCTGTCTCAGGATCAAACTTCCTTTTCTTCCAGATCAACATCAAGGCACAAACTTTGTAATTCCTTGACCAATACATTGAATGATTCCGGAAGGCCGGACTCCAATTCATTTCTGCCTTTCACTATGGCTTCATACATCCTCGTCCGACCGGCAACATCATCGGACTTCACCGTCAGCAGCTCCTGCAGCGAGTATGATGCCCCATATGCTTCCAGAGCCCAAACTTCCATTTCACCCAGACGCTGGCCGCCGAACTGGGCCTTGCCGCCCAGAGGCTGTTGCGTCACCAGCGAATAGGGACCAATGGAGCGAGCATGCATCTTGTCGTCAACCAAATGGTGAAGTTTGAGAATGTACATATAGCCGACCGTCACCGGCCGATCAAAGGGTTCGCCGGTGCGTCCGTCATAGAGAGTAACCTGGCCGGATTCCGGCAAACCGGCCTCCCGCAGACAGGATTTAATCTCATCCTCGCTGGCACCGTCAAAGACCTGCGTTGCCATGGGAACAAACTTGGATACCTTGGCGGCCAGCCGGCGAATGTCATCATCATTCATCCTGGCAATGGCAGCGCACACCGTTTGATCAAAACGATAAACCGCTTCCAGCTTTTGGCGCAATTTATCCGGCGCATAATGCTCCTCAAGATAGGCACTTATCTGACTGCCCAACGACTTGGCGGCCCAGCCCAGATGGGTCTCAAGGATCTGGCCGACATTCATCCGGGAGGGAACCCCCAGAGGATTCAAGACAATATCAACGCTGGTGCCATCAGCCTGATACGGCATGTCTTCGGTGGGTACAATTTTGGAAAGCACCCCTTTATTCCCATGGCGACCGGACATCTTGTCACCTACCGACAGTTTCCGCTTAATGGCCACATACACCTTGACCATTTTGTTGACGCCGGGAGGCAACTCATCACCACGCCTGATGTTTTCAATCTTTTCTTCCAAGGTCTGGGACAGCTGCGCCAGCCGCTCATCAAGAAAATCAATCAGTTGGTTGATTTTCTCCTCAATCCGGGCAGCATTTTTAACCGCCACATTACGGCACAGACTGTATGAAATGCCAACCAGCATTTCTGCCGTCAGATTGGTGTTGCGCGGCAGGAGTACCTCACCTTTATGGCCGAGAAGATCGGTCAGCAACGTCTGCCCCGCCAGCAGCTCCCTAATCTTCTTGTTAACACTGTCACGGACAATATCACTTTCTTCCTGGATGGCTTTCCGGGTGGCAGCTATTTCCCTTTCCCGGTCTTCCTCACCATCATCGAGGATACCAAACCCTTTGCGGGCAAAGGTTTTGGTATCAATGACCACTCCCTTGACACCGGGTGACACCCGCAGGGAGGTATCACGGACCTCGCCGGCTTTTTCACCAAAAATAGCCCGCAGGAGCTTTTCTTCCGGAGACAGCTGGGTTTCGCCTTTGGGGGTAATTTTCCCCACCAGGATATCACCGGGATTGACATGGGCTCCGATATGAATGATGCCATCCTCATCAAGACTGGCAAGGGCCTCATCACCGACGTTGGGAATATCCCTGGTTATCTCTTCCGGCCCCAGTTTGGTGTCCCGGGAAACCACCTCAAACACTTCGATATGGATGGAGGTAAACTTGTCCTCACGAATCATCCGCTCATTGATAAGGATTGAATCCTCGTAGTTATAGCCACCCCAGGGCATAAAGGCAACCATGACATTCTGCCCGAGGGCCAATTCTCCCTGATCCATCGAAGGGCCATCGGCAAGCACCTCGCCGGCACGAACCAAATCGTTATTGCGTACCAGGGGAACATGGTTAAAGCAGGTATTCTGGTTGGAACGCCAGAATTTGATCAATGGATAGATATCAACACCCACATCCTGGGCTTCGTCATCGGCTATACTGCGGACCACTATCTTAGTGGCATCAACATATTCCACCACCCCGTCACGCTTAGCAACAATGGCAATACCGGAATCCCGGGCGACCCGGCTTTCCATCCCGGTACCTACCATGGGTGCCTCCGCTAACAGCAGGGGCACCGCCTGACGCTGCATATTTGACCCCATCAGAGCCCGGTTGGCATCATCGTGTTCCAGAAAAGGAATCAGGGAAGCTGCAACGCTGACCAGCTGTTTCGGCGATACATCCATATAGTTGATCTCTTCGGGTCTGAGCATCATGAACTCGCCGGATTTTCTGGCGGACACCAGCTCATTGATAAATTCTCCCGTTTCGCTGAGCGGTGCATTGGCCTGGGCGATGGTCTGCCCATCTTCATCCATAGCATAGAGGTAACGGATCTCTTCCGTTACCTTGCCGTCTTTGACCACCCGATAGGGTGTTTCCACAAAACCGAAATCATTGATCCGGGCATAGGTGCTGAGGGAGGAGATCAAACCAATGTTGGGACCTTCAGGGGTCTCAATGGGGCAAACCCGCCCATAGTGAGTCGGATGCACATCACGCACTTCAAATCCGGCCCGCTCCCGGGTCAGTCCGCCGGGTCCCAGAGCACTGAGACGGCGTTTATGGGTAATCTCAGACAAGGGGTTGGTCTGATCCATAAACTGCGATAACTGGCTGCTGCCGAAGAACTCCTTGATGGCGGCCGCGACCGGTTTTGAGTTGATCAGATCATGGGGCATGGCCGTATCGATTTCCTGCAGGCTCATCCGCTCACGGATCGATTTTTCCATCCGCACCAAGCCGATCCGATACTGATTTTCCACCAATTCACCAACCGTCCGCACCCGGCGATTGCCAAGGTGGTCAATATCATCAATCACCCCCTTGCCATTACGCAAGGCAAGCAAATAGCGAACAATAGCGATAATATCTTCTTTGGTAAGTGTTTTGCAATCCAGGGGCTGTTCCGTTTCCAGCTTGTGATTGATCTTCAGCCGGCCAACCCGGGACAAGTCATAGCGTTCGGGATTGAAGAACAGGTTGTGAAACAATGACGCGGCCGTTTCGATCGTCGGCGGTTCTCCAGGGCGCAGCCGGCGATAGATCTCCAGCATCGCCTTCTCGACTTCCATCTCTTTTTCGCTTTTGCCCTCCTTGGCGGCCTGTTCCCGCTCCTCGGCGGCCAGCACGATCTTGTCCATCAACAGGGTATCACGCAGAAACGAGCCGACATTGATATTATCAATGAACAGCAGTTCGAACCTGTTCACCGAGGAGGCCCGCAACATCTCCAGCTTGTCGGCACTCATCTCCTGGTTGCACTCAATCAGCACCTCACCGGTATCCTGATCGATGATATCATGCGACACAAACGTTCCCAAAACCTCCTCTTCAGGAATGGGGATGCGGGTTACCTCAGCAGTTTTCATCCTCTTAAAAGCTGTCCGGTTAACCTTGCGGCCCTTTTTCAACAACACTTCACCGGTCTCAGGATGGACAATATCAAACTGGCATTTATACCCACCTGACAGGTCATAGTTGTCATAGTTGATCAGGCGGAAAAAATCGTTACCTTCCCTGACGATGGTCAGGCTGTCATAAAAGAGATTGAGCAGCTCTTCAGTAGAATAACCCAGGGCTCGCAGGAGGATGGTCGCCGGCAGCTTCCGCCGCCGGTCAATCCGGACATGGATAATATCTTTGCTGTCAAACTCAAAATCTATCCAGGAACCCCGGTAGGGAATCACCCTGGCACTGAAGAGGGGCATACCGCTGACCGTGCTCTTGCTGCCTTCCTGGGCAAAAAACACCCCCGGCGACCGGTGCAGCTGACTGACAATAACCCTTTCAGTACCATTGATAATGAAAGTTCCACGCCCGGTCATCTGGGGAATTTCACCAAAATAAACTTCCTGCTCTTTGATGTCCCTGATCGAGCGGTTGTCACTTTCATCATCAAGGTCCCAGATAATCAACCTGATTTTAACCTTGATGGGAAAAGCATAGGTCAGCCCTTTGAGCATGCATTCCTGCTCGCTGTAGCGTGGTTTTCCCAAACTATAGCTGACAAACTCAATGGAGGAGGTGCCATAGAAGTCCTTGATGGGGAAAACACTTTTAAAAACCCCCTGCAGGCCGATATCCTGACGTTGATCATCAGGGATATCCATCTGCAAAAAACGCTGGTAGGAAACCAGCTGAATATCAAGGAGGAAGGGAAGGTCAACACCTTCTTTAATGGAAGCAAAATTGTTTCGGTAACGGGGGATATTGGCTCTCGGAGATACCATAGAACAACTTACCTCTTATCGATGGTTAGCGGCTGGGATACGGTGCCTTTAGCAACTGGAAGGTAGCACGCGTAAGAATATAACAAACAGCAGGACTGGAAATTCCATCACCTAAACAGACAGGTGATGGCAAAGGAATAAAACAGCGCAAGGGATAGGGGAAAATCCCCTACCCCTCACCACTGTAGCAACTACCAAGAAATAACTTATTTAACTTCTGCCGTACCGCCGGCTTCTTCAATCTTTTTAACCAGTTGGTCGGCTTCATCTTTTGCCACTGCTTCTTTGAGCGGCTTCGGAGCTTCTTCAACCAGCGCCTTGGCTTCTTTCAGTCCCAGGCCGGTAATTTCACGTACCACTTTGATAACCTGAATTTTCTTGTCGCCAAAACCAGTCAGGATAACATCAAATTCGGTCTGCTCTTCCGCCGGGGCGGCAGCTGCGGCCGCCGGCATGGCAGCCATCGCCATGGGAGCGGCGGCTGAAACGCCGAACTTTTCCTCAAGCTCTTTCACCAGCTCTGAAAGTTCAAGAACTGTCATATTTTCAATAAATGCTATTACATCGTTTTTGGTAATGTCAGCCATGAGATACTCCTCTCCAGTGGATAAACAATTTTTTCATTTCAACTGTTTTCATTATAATTGAAAGCAATGCATTTCCTTACGCCTGTTCTTTGGCCTCCTGCACTGCACTTAAAACCTGCACCAATGATCTGACCACACCGCTCAGAACGTTTACCAAACCGCCGGGGACAGCATTCATCGTCCCCAATACCTGGGCCAGCAGAACTTCTCTGCCGGGCAGCGACGCCAGGTGAGAGATGTCCGCCACACTCAGCACCGTACCACCCAGAACGCCACCTTTAATCTCCAGTTTGCTTTCTTTTTCAGCAAATTCAACCAGAGTTTTGGCAGCCGCTGCCGGGTCATCAAAGACCAGGGCCATGGCATTGGGCCCCTGCAACTGTTCCTTGCAGTTTTCAATAATCGTTCCCTGGGCGGCTATTTTCGCCAGGGTATTCTTGATTACCCGGTATTCACTACCCTGCGCCCCCAAACGATTACGCAAATCTGAAATCTTTTCAACATCAAGTCCACGGTAATCGGTCAGAAAAGCTGCTTGCGCCTTGGCAAACTGGGTTGAAAGATATTCAACCATGGCTTGCTTATCCGATTTATCCACGCACTCACCTCCTTTTCAATAAGGTTTAGGTAGCCAAAGGAGTGGAGTATCCATACACTACACCTTCCGCATCAAGGATCAGCAGAAGAATAAACGGAACGCCTCGGCAGGCTATTAAGCTCCCGGGTCATAGCACCCGGCAGCACCTGCGGTCTTTGGCTACAATACTCCGTTATAATTTCAGGCTGGCAAGGTCGACGTCGACCCCAGGCCCCATGGTGGATGAAATGGTTATCGCCTTCATGTAGACCCCCTTGCTGGAGGAAGGCTTCATTCTATTGAGCAGTTCAATCAGGGCCTTGGCGTTATCTTCCAGCTGCTCGGCGGCAAAGGATACTTTGCCCAACGGCGCATGGATAATGCCGGCCTTCTCCACTCTGAAATCAACTTTACCCGCCTTGATATCCTGCACCGCCTTGGCAACATCAAAGGTGACCGTACCAACCTTGGGGTTCGGCATCAAACCGCGGGGTCCGAGAACCCGGCCGAGCTTACCCACAACACCCATCATGTCGGGAGTGGCAACCGCTTTATCAAAGTCCAGCCAGCCTTCACTGATCTTCTGGGCCAGGTCATCGGCACCGACTTCGTCCGCACCAGCATCACGGGCTTCCTTCTCTTTTTCCCCTTTAGCAAAAACCACCACCCGGACCGTCTTCCCCGTTCCATGGGGAAGGAGCACCGCGCCCCGAACCATCTGGTCCGCCTGACGGGGGTCAACTCCCAGTCGAATGGCCACATCAACGGTTTCGTCAAATTTTGCCGGGGCCAGCTCCTTGACCAGGGAAAAAGCATCGATCAGGGAGTATTTCTGCAAGTGCTCTACCTTGGCTTTACTCGCCAGGTATTTTTTTCCTCGTTTAGCCATCACTTTCTACCTTTATCTGACAATGAGCCTGTCATTGCCTCAATGTTCGGACTATTTAACCTCAATCCCCATACTTCGCGCCGAACCCTCAATTATTTTCCTTGCCGCCTCAAGGGTTGTAGCATTCAGATCGGGCATTTTCAACTGGGCAATCTCCTCAACCTGGGCTTTCGTGACCTTGCCAATCTTCTTTTTATTCGGCTCGCTTGACCCTTTTTCAACCTTGGCAGCCTTTTTCAGCAGATCAGACGCCGGCGGGGTCTTGGTAATGAAGCTGAAGGAACGGTCAGCATACACCGTGATGACCACCGGGATAATCATGCCTTGCTGCTGCTGCGTTTTAGCATTGAAGGCCTTGCAAAACTCCATAATATTGACACCATGCTGCCCCAGCGCCGGTCCTACAGGGGGAGACGGGTTCGCCGAGCCGGCCGGTATCTGCAGCTTGATTAAACCAATAACTTTTTTTGCCATAGTGATTCTCCCACGAAATGACGGCCACCTCTCTGGGCCGTCACCATAAAGCTTTCTGCGTCAACCGCACTTGTCAGCCTAGATCTTCTCAATCTGGCCAAATTCAATCTCAATGGGAGTCGGCCGGCCGAAAATACTGACCAGCACCCGAACCTTCCCTTTATCAAGCAGGATGTCATCCACTGAGCCGGTGAAATTGGCAAAAGGTCCCTCGGTAACCCGAACATTCTCACCAACTTCAAAATCGATTTTGGGCTTCGGCTTCATCTCCCCCTCGGCTATCCGGTTCAACAGGGTCTGGGCCTCCTCCTCAGAGATCGATCGAGGGGCCCGTCCGCCGCCGACGAAGCCGGTAACCTTCGGGGTATCCTTTACCACATGCCAGGTTTCATCATTAAGCTCCATTTTCACCAGTACATAGCCGGGAAAAAACTTACGATGAGAGGTCCTTTTCTTGCCCTTGACCATCTCAATAACCTGTTCAGTGGGCACTACCACCTCATCAAAACAGCTCTCCATATGATAGAGTTTAATCCGCTCTTCCAGAGACTGTTTAACCTTATTCTCATACCCTGAATAGGCATGGATGACATACCACTTTTTTGTCATGGAGCCTTCATGAACCTTCATTCTTTATCAACAGCCGGGGAATCCGGCCAGACCTCACCTTATGCACCAAGAACCAGCTTTACCACCTTGGAAAGCCCGAGATCAGCAACGCCTAGGAACAACGAAATAAGGAATACAAAGAGCAGCACTACCCAGGTCAACCCCATCGTTTCTTTGCGGCCGGGCCATGTTACTTTCTTCAGTTCCGCTTTGGAATCCTGAAGATACTGGGTAAATTCAACAATATTCTCTTTTATTTCAGCCACGTTATATCCTCTTGATAATTCGCCCACCGGGCCCTTGGTTCGCCAATTCGCACCCGTAAACATGGCAGGCCAGGAGGGATTCGAACCCCCAACACCCGGATTTGGAGTCCGGTGCTCTAGCCGTTAGAGCTACTGGCCTGAACAATAACAAAAAACCCCTGTCTGAATACTCAGAACACTGAACAGGGGCTACTTGCTTTCCTTGTGCAACGTATGCGTTTGACAAAAACGGCAGTATTTCTTTACCTGCAACTTTTCGGGATTTTGTTTTTTATTTCTTGTCGTGGTATAATTACGCCTTTTACAATCACCACAAGTCAGTATAATCAAGTCTCGCATAATACCACCATCAGCTCGGTCAAACGTTATTCAATAATCTCGCTGACGACCCCGGCACCAACAGTCCGGCCGCCTTCACGGATCGCAAAACGCAGCCCATCCTCCATGGCA